>NZ_QPJY01000009.1:133123-167145 GCF_003337735.1 Thioalbus denitrificans
CGGCGTTGCCGGCGCTGCTGAAAGGCTTGTTAACCGCAGATTACGCTGATTTGCGCAGATTTTTCAGTGCATGCTGATGGCGTGTCGAGATGATGGGCGGCCCGGGCCTTGGGGTGTGTGTCGTTGTTGTAACTGCACCAGTGTTGTGATGAATGGAATATGGCAATTTATTGGCGATATGTGTCAAGTTATCCATTGATTTGAATTCTTGGAGCTGGAACACATGTCAGATTTTGAGATGGACCCTATTCTTCCGTTATCCGAGGCGCATATCTTGGCAATCGGACGTGTTACTGCCTATTTTTCATTGATCGAATCGGGTGCAAATATACTTGTAGCTGAATTTTTGGGGTTGGAATCCAGAGAGGACGCTACTTCACTCACAGCTCATATGATGTTCTCAGTCAAAGTCCAACTTTTGAAAACGTTGGTTAGTACACGGTTTGAAGGCGAAACGGAACTGAAGACGTTGATAGACGAACTTCTCTGCGATATGGAGAGTGCGAATAAATCGCGCAATAGGATCGTCCATGCTCAGTGGTACTACTACTCACCGAAGAATAATAAGTCTGGGGCACTTCGGCAAACAGCGCGGGGGTCAATTAAGACCTCTCTTCAGGGGTTTACGCCAGAGGAAATTAATAGGGTCGCGGGTGAGATGATTGTTGTGTACGGTAAGTTTCAACGCTTTTTAATGAAGAAGAACGGGTTTTTGAGTTTTAGGTAAGCGCGGTTGCTCTGACTGTGTGTGAGACCCTGCCTAATTGAACTGTTAGGCGTGAGGGAGGCGCAGCAGAAATCTCAAAGCGATGAGAGAAGCTGAGATGCTTGAAAGCGAACAGGATCGCCTTTGTCTTAGAGAGCCAATTCCCGAGATTGCTGATGCAGCTCGCTATTTGGACGCGGCAGTGTCGGCGCACCTTGTCGGACGCACTGAACTAGCCAATGAGCTATTCCTGCTGGCAAATATGCCAGCGGTCAGAGAATGGGCGGAATCCTTATGGGGTACAGATAGTCCCTATATAGGATATCGGCCGGTAGATGGTGCTCCACTGGTCGTTCCAAAAGAAGCACGCGTGCCAGTTCGCATGCCCACAGCAGCCGAAAAGCAGGCGTTACATGAACGTGATGGATTTCATTGTCGCTTTTGCGGCATTCCGGTCATCCGCAAAGAGGTGCGACAGAGAATTCACAGAAAATATCCGAAGGCCGTGCCTTGGGGCTCAACGAACAAATCGCAGCATGCGGCGTTTCAAGCCATGTGGCTACAATATGATCATGTTCTGCCGCACGCGAGAGGCGGGGACAATAGCTTTTACAACCTGTTGATAACTTGCGCCCCGTGCAACTATGCGCGTTGGAACTATACGTTGGAGGAGGTTGGTCTTGTTGATCCGCGAGAGCGAGAGCCAATTAGATCGATTTGGGATGGCCTCGAGCGCTTTCGCTAGCGTCGATGGATGTGATAGAAGAACGTTTCTGTGAAATAGGGGCCGGCGACAAACTGAGAATCGTTACCGCATCCCGGCGCTTCAGTTGCCTGCTCCACTTCTGCCCCGGATGATGACGCCCGACTATCCAGTGCGATCTCCAGTCCCTTTCCCGGCGGGTTGACTCATCCGCACCCGGGGAACCGGTGTAAACTGCGTCCATGGCTGGTTGCTGCGACCACGGATGTGGGCGGGGTCGCTGCGGCCGCGGTGCGCACTGGGGATCGTTCGACCATGAATTTCGAGAGCTGGCTGCTGTTCGCTTCCATCGCGTTCATCGCGACCATCACCCCGGGGCCGGCGATCCTGCTGGCCACTTCCCACAGTCTCGCCTACGGGCTGGGGAGGGCGGTGTTCACGATCCTGGGGAACATCTCGGGGCTGTTCGTGATGTCCTTGCTCTCAGTGGCGGGTCTCAGCGCCATCATTCTCGGTTCATCCACCGTGTTCACCGCGGTGAAGCTCCTGGGCGCGCTGTACCTGGTGTACCTCGGGCTCAGGCTGTGGCGTCACGGTTTCCAGGGGCCGGCGCGCACCCGGGAAGCGGTTCGCGGGAGCGCCAGCCCCGGCCGTCTCTACCTCAACGGGCTGGCGGTGGCGCTGAGCAACCCCAAGGCCATCGCCTTCACCACCGCGCTGTTCCCGCAGTTCATCGACCACCGGCAGGGCCTGGCGATGCAGTTCGGCATTCTCGTGGCCACCTTCATGCTGCTCTCCTTCGGGTGCCTGTTCGCCTATGCCTACCTGGCCGAGAGCACGAAGAGCCGGCTGGTCAGCTCCATGCCCAGGATCGTGAGCAGGATCTTCGCCACGGGCTTCATCGCCTCCGGGGTCGCCCTGGCGGGCGCCTCCCAGAGACACGCGTGAGGGGGCGCCGTCCGCAGCGGCGTGGCATGACGGGACGGGTCGACGGCTACCGCATCTCCGGTCGGCTGTTCCCGGCCTCTCCGTGGCCAGTCAGCCCCGTCGAACCGGGGCTGTATTCCGCCGCGGGCGCAGGACGAGACGCAGTTTCAATCAACGATAATCAACGCAATCCGCGCTAACTCATTTCCTTCCGCATATCCGGCGGAGCCGCCTCAGAACGGCCACAGCCACCCGCCGCTGTCGAGGTTCTCCTCGCAGCCGGCCAGCTGTTGGCGGTAGCGCCCGGCGCGGTCCGCCACCCGGCGGGCGGTCCGCTTCAGCCAGGCCTTGTCGCGCCAGGTGCCGCGCAGGTAGCCGCCCTGGCCCTCGTGATAGGCGAGGTACTGGCGGTAGGCGTCGTCCTTGGGGATGCCCGCCTCGCGGTGGCTGAGATCGCCGTACCAGCCGATGAAGTCGGTGACGTCGTCGAAATCGTCCCGGTCGGCGCCGCTGTTGCCGGTGTCGCGCCGGTAGCGCTCCCAGGTCCCGTCGGTGGCCTGGGCATAGCCGTAGGCGGAGGAGAGGCGGGTCCAGGGAATCACCCACAGGAGCCTGCCGCGGGGGGTCTTGGCGTCATCCACGAAGCGGGATTCCTGGTGGATGATGGCGAGCTGCACGTCGATGGGAACGCCCCAGCGCTCGTAGGAGGCCTTCGCGCTGCGGTACCAGCTGCCCTTCTCCTCGAAGATGGCGCAGCTGTCGTTGAGGTTGCGGGGTGGGGTGGTGGAGCAGCTCCACAGCAGGAGCGCCTGCACCAGCATCAGCCATCGCAATGTCTTCCGTCCCCCCCGGATCGGCGCCGGCGTTGTCTCTCCCTGGGTGCGATTTCACCGGACGGGGGCGCGCAGGTCAAATACGGCCGGGCTCCTGTCGTCACCCGACCGGGGGTTGATGCCCACCTGACGCCGATCCGCGCCCGTCAGGCGCCGCCCGGGAGCAGCGCCCGGACCGCCTCCGCCAGCTCCGCGCCGTCGTGGACCCGCTCGGCGTCGGCGTGGACGCTGCGGGCCCGTTCATTTTCGTCGAGGGGCTCGCGGCTGCCGAGCTGGTGTTCCAGCACCTCCAGGTCGGCCTCGGAGGCGTCGCCGCCGCGCGCCGCGCGCTCGCTCACCCAGCGGCGCAGGGTGTCCTCGCCGGCCACGCAGTCGAGGATCACGAAGGGCACCCCGAGCCGTCCGGCCAGCTCGGCGAAGAGGCGGCGCTGGTCGGCCTTGAGGAAGGTGGCGTCCACCAGCGCGGGATAGCCGGCGTCGAGGATGGACTCCGCCAGCCGGGCCAGGTGCCGGTAGGTGTCGAGGGTGGCCTCGGCGGTGTAGAGCCCGCCGCCCAGCGCCGATTTGGTGCGGGCTCCGGCCTCGAGGCCGAACAGGCGCTTGCGCTCCACGTCGGAGCGCACCCGCACCGCGCCGAGCTGCTCCACCAGCCCCTGGCTGAGGGTGGTCTTGCCGGAGCCGGAGACGCCGTGGGTGATGATGAGCGCCGGCCGGCCGGGCCGCCCCAGGGCCTCGGCCAGGTCGGCGTAGCCGCGGTACTTCGCCCGCACCGTGGCCTGCTCGTCGGCGGGGACGTCGGGCTGGGCGAGGCGGATGACCGAGACCTTGGCCCGCACCATCGCCCGGTAGGCCCGGTAGAAGCGCAGCAGCGCCAGCCCGCCGTAGTCGCCGGTGCGCTCCAGGTAGCCGTTGAGGAAGCGGGCGGCGTAGTCGGGGCGGCCGCGGTCCATGAGGTCCATGGTGAGGAAGGCCACTTCGCTCACCACGTCGATCCAGCGCAGGTGGTCGTTGAACTCGATGCAGTCGAAGGGGGTGACGCGATCGCCGATGAGGGCCATGTTGCCCAGGTGCAGGTCGCCGTGGCACTCGCGGATGAAGCCGTCGGCCTTGCGCGCCGCCATGGCCTCGCGGCGGGCGGCGTACTCCCCCTCGGCCCAGGCCTGCAGCCGATCGAGCTGGGCCAGGTCCTCCGCCGCGTGGAGCAGGGGCCGGATCTGGTCGAAGTTCTGACCCACGGGGAAGTACGCCACCTCGGGCGTGCCGAAGTCGGAGCCGGGGTCGGCGGTGGCGATGCCGGCGTGGAAGCCGGCCACCGTGGCGGCGAGCTCGTCCATCCGTTCCGGCGGCAGTTCGCCGCGGGCGAGCAGCCCGTCCAGCAGCGCCGACTGGTCGAACTGGCGCATCTTCACCGCGTACTCGAACGGCTCGCCGGCGCCGCCGAGCGCGGGTGCCCCGGGGCTGCCGGTGATGGGCACCGACTCCAGGTAGAGGTCGGGGGCGAGGCGGCGGTTGAGGCGCAGCTCCTCCGCGCAGAAGCGCCGGCGCCGTTCCAGGGTGGAGAAGTCGAGGAAGCCGAGATCGAGGGGCTTCTTGATCTTGTAGGCGTACTCGCCGGTGAGGAGCACCGAGGAGATATGGGTCTCCAGCAGCTGGAAGCCGCTGACCGGGTGCGGGTAGAGGGCCGGGTCCTGCAGGGCCTGGAGAAGTCGGCTGTGGCTGCTGCTGTCCATCAAGGGGGCGTGCTCCAATGGCTGGATCGGTAGGGGTCGATGGCGAATTTTAACAAATGCGGCTGGCTGTCGTCGGAGTCCGGGGTTAGGTTTACAGGACAACCGCCGCGCACCGGGCGAGTGCCCCGGCGGCGGCATTCCGGAAGGAGACGCAGATGGTCATGAAGAGACGCAGGATGGCAATGACAGTTCTGTCCGCAGCCACGCTGGCGATTGCCATGGGCGCCGTGGCGGGATGGCAGGACACCCTGCGCGGTGTCCTGCAGGGGGGCGGGACCCCGGGTGGCGGTGGCGGCACCGCCGCGCTCACCCAGGGCGAAATGACCGGCGGCCTCAAGGAGGCGCTGGCCCAGGGGGTGGAGTGGTCGGTCAACGCGCTGGGCCGCGAGGACGGCTTCCTCGGCGACGAGCGGGTCCGCATTCCCATGCCCAAGCCGTTGCGGATGGTGGAGCAGGGGGCCCGCGCCCTGGGCCAGGACCGCTACGCCGACGAGTTCATCACCACCATGAACCGCGCCGCCGAGCAGGCCGTCCCCGAGGCCGCCTCCATCCTGGCCGACGCCATCCGCGCCATGACCGTGCAGGATGCCGCGGGCATCCTCAACGGGCCGGACGACGCCGCCACCCGCTACTTCCGCCGCACCAGCGGCGAGACCCTGGAGCAGCGGTTCCTGCCCATCGTGCAGGAGGCCACCAGCCGCACCGGCGTGACCGTCGCCTACAAGAACCTGGTTGGAAGGGGCGGGGGCATGATGGGCGGGCTGGTTGACACCGGCTCGCTGGATCTCGACCGCTACGTCACCGAGAAGGCCATCGACGGCCTGTTCACCTATATCGCCCTGGAAGAGAAGCGCATCCGGGAAAATCCCCTGGCCCGCGGCAGCGACCTGCTGAAGAAGGTGTTCGGCAGCCTCAACTGAGCGTTCGTGGGCATCCCCCGCGCGGGGGATGCCCACGGTTTCCGCACCGCCGGCGGTGCATTCCGGCGCCGTCCCGGTATCCCTGTCACACAACCCGGACTGCGGCGGGCGCCGTTTGTCCCTATACTGTTGCGCCATGTCACGACGCACCCCTGCCAAGAAGAAAGGCCGCCGGAAATCCAGGCGGCGCAGCAACCGTTCCGGGTTCGGCCACCGCCTGGCCGGGCTGCTCCTGAAGCTGTCCCTGGTGGGACTGGTGGCCCTCGGCGGTCTCGTGGTCTATGACGACGCGGTCATCCGGGCCCAGTTCGAAGGCAAACGCTGGTCCCTCCCGGCCCAGGTCTACGCCCGCCCCATGGAGCTCTACGCCGGCCGCTACCTGCGTCCGGAAGAGCTCGGGCGCGAGCTGGAGGCGCTGGGCTATCGCAAGCGCGCGCGTCCCGAGGGCGTGGGCGAGTACAGTGTCGCCGCGGACCGCTACGAGGTGCTGACCCGCGGCTTCACCTTCTGGGACGGCCGCGAGCCGTCCCGGCGCATCCGCGTGGGCTTCGACGGCGGCACGGTCTCCAGCCTTCGTGACGCGGGCACCGGCGGCGGGCTCGGCGTGGTGCGCCTGGAGCCCCAGCGCATCGGCGGCATCTACCCCGCCCACGCCGAGGACCGGGTCCTGGTGCGGCTGGACGAGGTGCCGCCGGAGCTGGTGCAGGCGCTGATCGCCGTGGAGGACCGGGCCTTCTACGACCATTTCGGCATCTCCCCGCGCGGCATCGCCCGGGCGCTGTGGGCCAACATCCGCGCCGGCGGGGTGGTGCAGGGCGGCAGCACCCTGACCCAGCAGCTGGTGAAGAACTTCTTCCTCACCAGCGAGCGCAGCCTCTGGCGCAAGGGCCAGGAGGCGATCATGGCGCTCCTGCTGGAGTGGCACTACACCAAGGAGGAGATCCTCGAGGCCTACCTCAACGAGGTCTACCTGGGCCAGGACGGAACACGTTCCATCCACGGCTTCGGGCTGGCCAGCCAGTTCTACTTCGCCCGTCCGCTGGAGGAGCTCGGCAGCGCCGAATACGCCCTGCTCGCCGGCCTGGTGCGCGGACCCTCCTACTACAACCCCCGCAAGCACCCGGAGCGGGCCCGGCTGCGCCGCGACAGCGTCATCGACCAGCTGGTGGCCGAGGGCGGGCTCAGCGCGGAGGCCGGGGCGCAGGCGAAGAAGCGCCCGCTGGGCGTGACGCCCCGGCCCCCCGGCGGCAGCAGCACCTACCCCGCCTTCATCGACCTTGTGCAGCGCCAGCTCCGGCGCGACTACCGCGACGAGGATCTGACCACCGAGGGGCTGCGCATCTTCACCACGCTGGACCCGCGTGCCCAGCACGCCGCCGAGCAGGCGCTGGCGGAGCGCCTGAAGGGCATCGAGCGCCAGCGCGGCATGGAGTCCGGGGTGCTGCAGGGATCGCTGGTGGTCTCCACCACCGAGGGCGGCGAGGTGCTGGCCGTGGTGGGCGGACGCGAGGCCCGCTTCGCGGGCTTCAACCGCGCCCTGGACGCGGTGCGCCCCATCGGGTCGCTGGTCAAGCCCGCGGTCTACCTGGCCGCGCTCGCCGGCAACCGCTACAGCCTGGCCACGCCCATCGACGATCAGCCCCTGGAGGTGAAATCGAGCGGCGGACAGGTCTGGCGGCCCCAGAACTACGACAAGCAGAGTCACGGCCAGGTGCCCCTCTACCAGGCCCTGGCCCACTCCTACAACCTGGCCACCGCGCGCCTGGGGATGCAGGTGGGGCTGCCGCAGGTGGTGGAGATGCTCCACCGCCTGGGGGTGGACCGGAACATCCCCGCCTATCCCTCGGTGCTGCTCGGCGCGCTGGAGCTCTCGCCGCTGGAGGTGACGCAGGTCTACGAGACCCTGGCGGCGGGGGGATTCCGCACGCCGCTGCGGGCCATCCGCGAGGTGCTGGACGCCGACGGCCAGCCGCTGGGACGCTACCCGCTGGCCGTGGAGCAGGCGGTGCAGCCGGCCCCGGCGTTCCTGATTACCGCGGCCATGCAGGAGGTGATGCGCTCGGGCACCGGCCGCGGCGCCGGGGCGCGGCTGGGGGCGTCCATCGCCCCGGCGGGCAAGACCGGGACCACCGACGAGCTGCGTGACAGCTGGTTTGCCGGCTTCACCGGCGACTACCTGGCGGTGGCCTGGGTGGGCCGCGACGACAACACCTCCGCCGGCCTCACCGGCGCCACCGGGGCGATGCAGGTGTGGGGCGACGTGATGGAGTCGCTCCACCCCCAGCCCCTGCGGCCGGTGGTGCCCGCCGGCATCAGCTACCGCTGGGTCGACGAACAGGGCCGGCTGAGCGGCTCGGACTGCCCCGGCGCGGTGGAGCTGCCCTTCGCCGAAGGCACCGTCCCGGTGGAGTACTCCCCCTGCGGCGGCGGCCCGGGCGGCGACCTGCGGGAGTCCGTGGACGGCATGGTGGACTGGTTCCGCGAGCTGTTCCGCTGATTTGGAAAGAGTTTTCTCCGCAGATTACGCAGATTGCGCAGATTTTTCCCGGGGCCTGCAGAGTGCGTTGGCGGAACATATGCCTCATGGTGGGATGAGGCCAGGAAAGAAACAGGCAGTGCAATACCGGTTTCAGTGTCTCCACGAAGTCCACCGCCCGGATTCCCGACGGGCCTGTCTCAGCGCACGGACAATTTCAAGTAATCTGCGTAATCTGCGTAATCTGCGGAGAAAAGCCCTTGCAGTCGTGTATTCGTCTTTGCACGGTTCCGCGGGTCCGGCGTGGTGGTAACATTCGCCCTGCATCCTGTGGAATCGGTGGAACCCGAAGAGGTCATGCCAGATGACGGTCAAGATGACGACGAACGCGGGCCTGGGAACGGCCTGCCTGATGCTGCTCGCCCTGGCCGGCTGCGCCAGCGCACCCTATGGCGGCGTGCCGGTGGAGGACCGCAGCGTCCATCGCGGTGAGCCGGCGCCCCGTCCGGCCCCCGTGGAGGAGGCGTCCGGCGCCACGACCGCGCCGGCCGGGGAATGGACCGTGACCCCCGCCCGGCCCCTGCCGCCCGGGCAGCCCGCGGGCAGCCCGGACTACAGCGCCCCCGCCACAGCGCGTCCCTCGCCGTATCCCGACGCGCGGCCGGAGGCGGCCCCCGCCGGTCCCGCCAGCCCGGCGGTGGTGGCCCTGCTGGAGACCGCCCGCGAGCAGCAGAACGCCGATCGCCTTGCCGAGGCGGCGGCCAGCCTGGAGCGCGCCGTGCGCATCGAGCCGCGCAATGCCCGGGTCTGGTACGAGCTGGCCACGGTGCGCTTCCGCCAGGGTCAGCTGCAGCAGGCCGAGCAGCTGGCGCGCAAGTCCGATGCTCTCGCCGGCCCCGACAACACCCTGCGGGCCCGCAACTGGCGCCTCATCGCCCTGGTGCGGATGAAGCTCGGCGACAACGCCGGGGCGGTCTCCGCCCGGCGCCAGGCCGAGGAGCTGGAAGTCCGCTGATGCTCTCCCCCGGGCCCGGGCGGCCGTGCCCGGGCCGGACCCTACCCTCCGCGTCCGCCCCCGGGCGTGGTCATTCCCGCCGTTCGCGCCTCACGCCTGGCTCCCTTCCGGGGGCTCCTTCAGATAGCCGTGGAACAGATGTTCCAGCTCGGCCAGCGAGTCCTCCAGCGAGGTGGGCACGTACTGGGTCAGGGCGTCGAGCATGACGATGGCGTTCAGGGTCCCGTCCTCCCGGGTGGCCGCCCGCAGCCGGTTCACCACCGCGTCGTTCACCGCCCCCAGGGCCTCGTAGCGCTCGAACAGGGCGTCGAAGCCGAAATCCACCGGCAGCCAGTGCCGGCCGCGGAAATACTGCGCCAGCGAGTACATGGACACCACCCGGTAGAAGGTCTCGTCGGGACTCGACAGGGGCAGGTGGAAGCGCGCCATCGGCTTGAGAAAACGGGTATGGGGGCAGCCGCTGGTGGCGATCAGCAGGCCCATCAGCGAGCTGATGGCCTCCTGGGCGGTGGTCTCGGCCGAGACGGTGCGCTCGTCGGTGGTCACCTCCAGGTGCACCGGCAGGTAGGAGCGCCAGTGGCCCAGCCGGGTCACCAGGGGCAGGAGGGAGAGGGCCAGGGGGCAGTGGGGATGGCTGTCCGGCCGCAGCGGACAGTGGGCGCACTGGTAGTAGTCGAGCTCCACCCAGCGCGGCAGGTCATCCTCCGCCGCCCGGCGGGGCTCGAGCCGCTGCGGGTCGAGATCCAGCTCGAAGCGGGCTTCGGTCGGCTCGGTGGAGTCGGACTGGAAACGGTAACGGATGGTGAGGTCGGACATGGCGGTTTCCGGGTTGGAGCTCCTGGTGCCCAGTCTAATCCGCCCCGTGGGCCGGGACAGTGACTGCGGCTGCAATTTGGACGCCCGGCGGCGGATTCTCTGTCACCCCGGCGCAGGAGACGAGCATCGCAGATGCCGGGTGCTTGATAATTAACTGTTCATGCATTTATATTGATGCATCAGACATTATAAGAGATGCATATGACATGATAATCGCGGCCCAGATCCGCGCCGCCCGGGCGCTCCTGGGGATGGACCAGCGCAGCCTGGCCGAGGCGGCGGGCCTGTCGCTGCCCACCATCCAGCGCATGGAGGCCAGCACCGGCGCCCAGGTCCGCGGCAACGTGGACTCGGTGGTCAAGGTGGTGGAGGCCCTGGAGCGGGCCGGGGTGGAGCTGATCGGCGATGGCGCGGTCAGCGCCGGCGGCGGGCGCGGCGTGCGCCTGAAGACCCCGCCGCCGGTGGAGGAGAGCTCCTGACCATGGCGATCGGGCTCGACCTCGCCGCGCTGGCGCTGGGGTTGGCGCTGGCCTCCGCCCTGGCCTCGACCCTGACCGTCCGGGCGCCGCGCCTGCTGCGGCTCCTGGTGCTGCCCCTGTTCGGGCTGGCGGGCGCGGCGGCGGTGGCCGCGGGGCTGGTGGCCCTGGTGCAGGGAGAGGTGGCCACCGCGGTGCTGCCCCTGGGGCTGCCGTGGCTGCCGTGGCAGGTGCGGCTGGACGCCCTGTCCGGGTTCTTCCTGGCCCTGATCGGCGTGGTGACCTTCGCCGTCGGCCTCTACGGGCCCGCCTATGTGCGCGGCTTCGAGCGCGGCCGCGATCCCCTGCCGGTGCTGGGCGGCTTCGCCGGGCTGTTCCTCGCCGGGATGCTGCTGGTGGTGCTGGCCGACGACGCCTTCCTGTTCATGGTGGCCTGGGAGGTGATGTCGCTCTCCTCCTATTTCCTCGTGGTCTTCCACCACGACAACGCCGCCAACCGCCGGGCCGCGTTTCTCTACCTGCTGATGGCCCACGTGGGCGGGCTCGCCATCCTGCTCGGTTACGGCGTGCTGGCCTCCTTCGGCGGCGGCTTCGCCTTCGAGGCCATGCGCGCCGCGCCGCTCTCCTTCGGCTGGGCCAGCGTCGCCTTCAGCCTGGCGTTCCTCGGCTTCGGCATGAAGGCGGGCCTGGTGCCCCTGCACGCCTGGCTGCCGGAGGCCCATCCCGTGGCGCCGTCCCACATCTCGGCGCTGATGTCCGGGGTGATGCTGAAGGTGGCCGTCTACGGCTTCATCCGCTTCGTCTTCGATCTCATCGGCGAGGTCCACTGGCAGTGGGGGGTGGCGGTCACCGCCGTGGGCAGCCTGTCGGCCCTGCTCGGAGTGCTCTACGCCCTGGTGCAGAACGACCTCAAGCGCCTGCTGGCCTACTCCTCGGTGGAGAACCTCGGCATCATCTTCATCGGCCTGGGGCTCGCGCTGGTGTTCCAGGGCACGGGCAACAGCCTGCTGGGGACGCTGGCGTTCGTGGCGGCCCTCTATCACGCCATCAACCACGCCCTGTTCAAGGGGCTGCTGTTCTTCGGCGCGGGGGCGATCCTGCACAGCACCCACGAGCGGGATCTCGACCAGATGGGCGGGCTGCTGCGGCGCATGCCCTGGACCGGGTTGTTCTTCCTGGTGGGCGCCCTCTCCATCTCGGCCCTGCCGCCTTTCAACGGCTTCGTCTCCGAGTGGCTGACCTTCCAGGCGGCCCTGCAGGCCTGGCAGCTGGAGAGCGGCGTGCTGCGCAGCCTCATCCCCATCGCCGCGGCGATGCTGGCGCTCACCGGGGCGCTGGCGGCGGCCTGCTTCGTCAAGGTCTACGGCGTGGCCTTTCTCGGCCAGGCCCGCAGCCGCCACGTGCGCCGGGCCCGGCAGGTGCCGATCGGCATGCGCGCCGGGCAGGGCGTGCTGGCCTTCCTGTGCCTGCTCTTCGGCGTGCTGCCCACCGCCGTGGTCGACCTGATCGAGGCCGTGCCGCGCCAGATCCTGGGCCAGGGGCTGCCCGAGGCCACCGCCCACGGCTGGCTGTGGCTGACGCCGGTGGCGCCCGCGACGGCGAGCTACGGCGCGCCGCTGATCGCTCTCGTGCTGCTGGTCCTGGCGCTGCTGGCGGTGTGGGCCGCGCGGCGCGGCACGCTGCGCCGGGCGCGCCGCTGCGATCCCTGGGACTGCGGCTTCGCGCCGCCCGGCGCGCGCATGCAGTACACCGCCACCGCCTTCGCCCAGCCCCTGCGCCGGGTCTTCGCCCTGCTGTTCCGCATCGACGAGCGCGTGGAGCGGCGGGAGGACGGGTCGCTGCGCCACCGGCTCACGGTGGGCGACCGGGCCTGGGGGCTGTTCTACGCCCCGGTGGCCCGCGCCGTGGAGTCGGCCGCGGCCCGCATCGTCCGCCTGCAGTCGGGCAACGTGCGCATCTACCTCGGCTGGACCCTCTCCACCCTGCTGGTGCTGCTATGGATTATCTCCTGAACGTTTCCACCTGGGGGCTGGCCCTGCTGCAGGCGCTGCTGTTCGCGGCGCTGGCGCCGCTGCTCGTGGGCTGGGTGCGCAAGGTCAAGGCGTGGCTGCAGAATCGCCGCGGCGCGCCGCTGCTGCAGCCCTACCGCGACCTCTACAAGCTGCTGGGCAAGGAGGTGCGGGTGGCCCACACCGCCTCGATCCTGTTCCGCGCCGCGCCCTACGTGGTCTTCATCGCCACCTGGCTGGCCGCCTCCGCCGTGCCCCTGGTGGCGGTGGCGCTGCCCACCGCGGCCATCGCCGACATCATCGTGCTGGTGGGGCTGCTGGCGCTGGCGCGCTTCTTCCTGGCGCTGGCGGGCATGGACGTGGGCACGGCCTTCGGTGGCATGGGCGCCTCACGGGAGATGCTGGTCTCCGCCCTGGCGGAGCCGGCCATGCTGATGGCGGTCTTCACCCTGGCCATGACCGCCCACAGCACCAACCTGGCGAGCGTGGTGGACGCCCAGCTCGCCGGTGGCCTGGTGCTGCGCCCCTCCTACCTGTTCGCCCTGGGGGCGCTCGTCCTGGTGGCGCTGGCGGAGACCGGCCGCATCCCGGTGGACAACCCGGCCACCCACCTGGAGCTGACCATGATCCACGAGGCGATGATCCTGGAGTACTCCGGGCGCCACCTGGCGCTGATGGAGTGGGCGGCCCAGGTCAAGCTGCTGCTCTACGGCGTGCTCATCGCCAACATCTTCCTGCCCTGGGGCATCGCCGCGAGCCTCGCCCCGGCGGACCTCGCCGTGGGGCTGGCCGCCATCCTGCTCAAGCTGCTGGCGCTCGGCGCGGCGCTGGCGCTGGCCGAGACGGTGCTGGCCAAGATGCGCCTGTTCCGCGCCCCGGCCTTCCTCAACCTCGCCCTGCTGCTGGCCCTGCTCGGGCTGCTCGGCCACGTGATCCTGGAGGTGGGGGCGTGAGCATCACCCAGCTTCCGCTGCTGCAGCAGCTGGTGCTGGTGCTGGCGGCCATCGTGCTGTTCACCTCCTTCGTGCTGCTGGCCCAGGCGCGGCTGGTCTCCGCCATCCACGCCTTCGCCTGGCAGGGGGGGCTGGCGGCCGCGGTGACCGGCGTGGTGGCCGTCGCCGGCCATTCGCCCCACCTCTACTTCTCGGCGCTGCTGACCCTGCTGCTCAAGGCGCTGCTGATCCCGTGGATGCTGCACCGGCTGGTGCACCGGCTGGAGCTGGACCGGCACGTGGACCTGCTGCGCCGGCCGGCGCTGGTGGTGATGGCCGCGGTGGCGCTGGTGATCTTCAGCTACTGGCTGGTGCTGCCCATGGTCCAGCAGGAGCTGACCTTCACCCGCAACATCGTCGCCATCAGCCTGGCGGTGGTGCTCATCGGGCTGCTGATGATGGTGTTCCGCCAGCAGGCGGTGGTCCAGGTGCTCGGCTTCATGTCCATGGAGAACGGCCTGTTCCTCGCCGCGGTCTCCGCCACCGGCGGCATGCCCCTGGTGGTGGAGCTGGGCGTGGCCTTCGACGTGCTGGTGGCGATGGTGCTGTTCGGGGTGTTCTTTTTCCAGATCCGCGCGAACATCGACACCCTGGACGTGGACCGTCTCAACCGCCTGACCGAGACCGGGGGGGAGGAGCCGTGAGCGCCCTGCTGCTGACCGTGCTCCTGCCGCTGGCCGGCGCGCTTGTCCTGGCGCTGCTCCGCTCCCTGCCGCTCGCCGGCTGGATCAACGTGGCCGTCTCCGCGCTCAGCTTCGCCGCCTCCGCGTGGCTCGCCTGGTCGGTGGCGGCGGCCGGCGAGATCGCCGGGCTCGGGTTCCGGGTGGACGCCTTCAACGTCTACCTGGTGGTGCTGACCGCCTTCGTGGGGCTCACCACCTCCATCTTCTCCCGGCCCTACATGCGCCACGTGTGCAAGACCGGGCTGACCAGCGAGCGGGGCATGCGCGTCTACCACGCCATGTACCAGGCCTTCATGTTCACCATGCTGCTGGCCCTGACCACCGACAACCTCGGCGTGCTGTGGGTGGCGGTGGAGGGGGCGACCCTGGCCACGGTGCTGCTGGTCTCCCTCTACCGCACCCCGGAGGCGGTGGAGGCGGCGTGGAAGTACTTCATCCTCTGCGGGGTGGGCATCGCGCTGGCGCTGTTCGGCACGGTGCTGACCTACTTCGCCGCCCAGCACGCGCTGGACGATCCGGCGGCGGGCCTGACCTGGAGCATCCTCTACCGCCACGCCGACGGCCTGGAGCCGGCGGTGATGAGCCTCGCCTTCGTCTTCCTGCTGGTGGGCTACGGCACCAAGGTGGGCCTGGTGCCCATGCACCAGTGGCTGCCCGACGCCCACTCCGAGGGCCCCACGCCCATGTCCGCGGTGCTCTCCGGGCTGCTGCTCAACGTGGCGCTCTACGCGGTCGTCCGGCTGAAGATGCTGGTGGACGGCTCCCTGGCCGGCACCGCCTCGCCCCACGTGGCGGGCTACCTGCTCATGGGCTTCGGCATGGTGTCGTTCCTGGTGGCGGGCCTGTTCCTGCACCGCCAGCGCGACATCAAGCGCATGTTCAGCTACTCCTCCATCGAGCACATGGGGCTGATGACCTTCGCCTTCGGCATGGGCGGGCCGCTGGCCACCTTCGGCGCCCTGCTGCACATGCTGGTGCACTCGCTCACCAAGTCGGCCATCTTCGTCACCGTGGGGCATGCCGCCCATATCGCCGGCACCCAGCGCATCGACCACATCCGCGGCCTGATCCGCACCCAGCCGGTGGTGGGCTGGTCGCTGCTCCTCGGGGTGGCGGCCATCGCCGGCTTTCCCCCCTTCGGCGTCTTCACCAGCGAGTTCCTGCTGCTGACCGCCACCATGCAGGCGCAGCCCTGGCTGACGGTGGCCCTGCTCTCGGGGCTGGCGGTGGCCTTCGCCGGCCTGTTCCGCCACCTGCACCCGATGGTCTACGGCCCCGCCCCCGAGGGGCAGCAGCCGGTGCGGGCCAACCTGCTGCCGGTGGTGGTGCACCTCGGCCTGGTGCTGTGGCTCGGGCTGTCGATACCGCCCTTCCTGGTCGCCTGGCTGGACCGGGCCACGCAGCTGATCACCGGAGCCCACCTGCTATGAGCCGTTTCGACTGGCTGTCGGAGTACCTGGCGCGGCTCGAGGATGAGCACGTCATCGTGCGCGCCGGCGAGGCGCGGAGCCTGGCGCCGGCCCACCGGCTGGTGCTCGATGCGGAGGACTGGGGGCGGGCGGGCGGCGTGGCGGCCGCGCTCGGCTGCCGCTGGGCCGGCGTGTGGGGCGATCCACGCGGGGAGGCGGTGGTGGTGCGCGCCTGCCTGGAGTACCAGGGCGACTACCTGGTGCTGGAGACGGGGGTGCCCCTGTCCCACCCGATCCTGGCCTCCCATACGCCCCGCTACCCGGGGGCGGACCGGCTGGAGCGACACCTGCAGGATCTCCTCGGCATCGCTTTCCTGGATCACCCCGACAGCCGCCGCTGGACCCGGCACCAGGCCTGGCCCGAGGGCGACTACCCGCTGCGTCCCGACTTTCCCGTGGCGGGGCGCACCCCGGGGCGGGCGCCGGCGGACACCGACTATCCCTTCGTCCGGGTGCAGGGCAGCGGCGTCTACGAAATCCCGGTGGGGCCGGTGCATGCCGGCATCATCGAGCCGGGCCACTTCCGCTTCCAGGCGGCGGGCGAGGATGTCCTGCGCCTGGAGGAGCGGCTGGGCTACGTCCACAAGGGCATCGAGAAGCTCGCCGTGGGCCGTGACCCGGCGGCGCTGGCGCGCCTGGCCGGGCGGGTCTCGGGGGACTCCACCGTCGCCCACGCCTGGGCGGCATGCCAGGCCATGGAGCGGGCGACGGAGTGCGCGGTGCCGGCGCGGGCGCTGCACCTGCGCGCGCTGTTCGCCGAGCGCGAGCGCATCGCCAACCACCTGGGGGACATCGGCGCCATCTGCAACGACGTGGGCTTCGCCTTCGCCCTCGTCCAGTGCGGGCGGCTGCGCGAGCGCTGGCAGCGCCGCAGCCGCGAGCTGTTCGGCCACCGCCTGCTGATGGACGCGGTCGTGCCGGGCGGCGTGGCGCGGGACCTGCCGCGGGAGGCCATCGCGCCGCTGCGCGCCGACCACGCGGACCTGCGCCGGGAGGTCGCGCCGCTGTTCGAGATCATCGACGATCACCCCTCGCTGGACGATCGGCTGCTCGGCACCGGCATTCTCGCCCCGGCGGATGCCCGGGCGCTCGGTTGCACCGGCTACCTGGGCAGGGCCAGCGGGCTCGGCTTCGACGTGCGCCGGGACAATCCCTATCCCCCCTACGATCGCCTGGTGCCGGAGGTGCCCGTGCAGGGGGAGGGCGACGTGGCCGCCCGGGTCCGGGTGCGCATGGCGGAGGTGCGGGCGAGCCTGGCGCTGCTGGACCGGCTGCTCGAGGGTCTGCCCGGGGGCGATATCGCGGCGCCGCTGCCGGCCCCCGCCGCGGGCGCCACGGGACTGGGCCTGGTCGAGGGCTGGCGCGGGGAGATCCTGACCTTCGTCCGCTTCGGCGAGGGGGGCCGCATCGAGCGCTTCTTCCCCCGGGACCCGAGCTGGTTCGCCTGGCCCGCCCTGGAGCGGCTCATCCACGGCAACATCGTCCCCGACTTCCCGGTCTGCAACAAGTCGGTCAACGGCTCCTACTCGGGGGTGGACCTGTGATCAGTGAGTCGGTCGACAACCTCGCCATGATTCCCGTGCCCGGTGCAGCGAACACCCTGCCTGAGACAACCGGAGGCCAACCATGTACCGGATTCTGAAGCAGGCGTTCCGCACCGGGGTGGTCACCGAGGCGCCGCCGCGCCTGGACGACGCCGAACTGGAGGCGGTGGGCGTGGAACTGCGCCGGCGGATCGAGGCCCGCTTCAACCGCAGCCTCGCCATCCGCCAGGTGGACGCCGGCTCCTGCAACGGCTGCGAGCTGGAGATCCACGCGCTGAACAATCCCTACCACGACGTGGAGCGCTTCGGCGTGCACTTCGTCGCCTCGCCACGCCATGCCGACGCGCTGCTGGTGACCGGGCCGGTCTCGCGCCACATGCAGACCGCCCTGCGCCGCACCTGGCGCGCCACCCCCGCGCCGAAGCTGGTCATCGCCGCCGGGACATGCGCCTGCGACGGGGGCGAGTTCGGCGTCACCTACGCCAGCTGCGGCGCGGTGGAGAACGTCATCCCGGTGGACGTGAAGATCCCCGGCTGTCCGCCGACGCCGCTGGAGCTGCTGCGGGGGCTGCTGGCGGCAATCGGCGACTAGGGGCGGTCCGGGTCAGCCCAGGCGGGCGAAGACCCGTTCGGCGGCGGCGAGGGTGGCCTCGAGCTCGGCCTCGCCGTGGGCGGCGGAGACGAAGCCCGCCTCGAAGGCCGACGGCGCCAGGTAGACCCCTTCATCGAGCATGCCGTGGAAGAAGCGCTTGAACCGCTCCGCGTCGCAGGCCATCACTTCGGCGTAGCTGTTCACCGCCGCCGCTTCGGTGAAGAACAGGCCGAACATGCCCCCGACGCGGTTGGTGGTGAAGGGGATGCCCGCGGCGCGGGCCCGCTCCGCGAGTCCCTCGGTGAGGGTGCGGGTACGCTCGGCCAGCGTGGCGTGGAAGCCGGGGACGCCGATGAGCTCCAGGGTCTTGAGGCCCGCGGCCATGGCCACCGGGTTGCCGGACAGGGTGCCGGCCTGGTAGACCGGGCCGAGGGGTGCGAGGTGCTCCATGATCTCCCGCCGGCCGCCGAAGGCGCCCACCGGCATGCCGCCGCCGATGACCTTGCCCAGGGTGGTCAGGTCCGGGGTGATGCCGTAGTGGCCCTGGGCGCCGCCCAGCGCCACGCGGAAGCCGGTCATCACCTCGTCGAAGATGAGCACGCTACCGTGTCCGCTGCAGACCTCCCGGAGTCCCTCAAGGAAGCCGGGCAGGGGCGGGATGCAGTTCATGTTGCCGGCCACCGGCTCGACGATCACCGCGGCGATCTCCGCGCCCAGGCGGGCGAAGGTCTCGCGCACCGCCTCGATGTCATTGTAGGGCAGGGTCAGGGTGTGCTCGGCCACTGAGGCGGGGACGCCCGGCGAGCTGGGCACGCCCAGGGTCAGCGCGCCGGAGCCGGCCTTCACCAGCAGGGCGTCGGCGTGGCCGTGGTAGCAGCCCTCGAACTTGACGATCTTCTCCCGGCCGGTGAAGCCGCGGGCCAGGCGGATGGCGCTCATGGTGGCCTCGGTGCCCGAGTTCACCATGCGCACCATGTCCATGGAGGGCACCAGCTCGCACACCCGGTCGGCCATGCGGGTCTCCAGCTCCGTGGGAGCGCCGAAGGAGAGCCCGTGGGTCGCGGTCTCCTGCACCACCCGGATCACCTCGGGATGGGCGTGGCCGAGAATCATCGGGCCCCAGGAGCCCACGTAGTCCACGTAGCGGCGCCCGTCGGCGTCCACCACCCAGGCCCCTTCCGCCCGCTCGAGGAAGACCGGGTCCCCGCCCACGCCGCGGAAGGCGCGCACCGGGGAGTTCACCCCGCCGGGGATATGCCGCTGGGCCTGGAGGAAGAGGTCGTGGGAACGGGTCATGGAAGGCTCCTTGGCTGACGGTTCAATCGCAAAGCGCCCATTGTAGCGGCTGAAGCGGGGGAGGGGTTAGACGGAGGCACGGAGGTGGATGAATAGACAGGATTAACAGGATTTACAGGATTGAAAGTCATCTACGGGCAACGATTGACGCAACCGCCGGGGGTGCACGCAACTTCGCCGGTGAGCCGCCACCGGTCCCCGCTCTCCATCAATCAAAAAATCCTGTAAGTCTCGGAAAATCCTGTAGGTCCTGTAAATCCTGTCTATTCGCCCTTGTCTTTGAATACACCGGCGTAGGCCGCGGCCGCGGCGCGGATGTCGGGCTGGCCGAACACGCCGTGGACCACGGCCAGGAGATCGGCGCCGGCGGCCACCAGTTCGGGGGCGTTCTCCGGGGTGACGCCGCCGATGGCGCAGATGGGGACCTGCAGCCGGGCGCGGGCCTCGCGCAGCAGCGCGAGGGTGGCGGGCGGCGCCCCGGGCTTGGTCCGGGAGGGGAAGAAGCGGCCGAAGGCCACGTAGTCGGCGCCCGCCTCCACCGCCGCCAGCGCCCGCTCCAGGTCGGCATGGCAGGTGGCGCCGATGATGGCGGCGGGGCCCAGCGCCGCGCGGGCCGCGGCGATGTCGCCGTCCTCCAGGCCCAGGTGCACCCCGCCGGCGCCGACGGCCACGGCCAGCTCCACGTCGTCGTTGATGATGAGGGGAATGCCCAGGGGCCGGCAGAGCATGGCCAGGTCCTCGGCCTCCCAGCGCCGGCGGCCGGCATCGGCGGACTTGTCCCGGTACTGCACCAGGGCCGCGCCGCCCGCGATGGCGGCCGCCACGGCGGGCACCAGCCGGTCGCTGCCGCCGAGCAGCGCGCCGTCGGTGATCACGTACAGGCCGCGCAGGTTTCGGGTGGGATGCATGGCTTCTCCGCGGGAATTCACTGCAGGGTGGCGGGGGCGGGCGCTTCCTCTTCGTCCCGGGCCCAGAACAGGCGGTTGGGCAAATACTGGCCACGGCCGATGCGGTAGCCCTGGCGCAGCGCCTCCCAGGCGTACTCCTGGGCCTCGTGGACGGCCGTGAACGGCTCCAGGCCCACCGCCAGCAGTCCGGCGATGGCGGAGGCGAGGGTGCAGCCGGAGCCGTGGTAGCTGCCGCCGAGCCGTTCCCAGAAGAACGTCTCCAGCAGATCCCCGCCGGTGTAGAGACGGTTTTCCACCTGGTCTGTCTCCTCGTGGGTCCCGGTGACCAGGACATACCCGCAGCCGTGGGCGAGCAGCTCGCGGGCGCATTCGTCCAGGGTCGCGCCCCGCGGGGCCAGCGCCCGCGCCTCCGGGCTGTTGGGGGTGAGCACGGTGGTCAGCGGCAGCAGCAGCTTGCGGATGGCCTCCAGCACCGCTTCCCCCCCCAGGCCGCCCCCGCCGCCGGCGGTGGCCACGGGATCCAGCACCACCGGCGTGTCCGGGTACGCGCTCAGGAGCTCGTGCGCCGCCTCGACATTCTCCAGGCTGCCGAGCATGCCCAGCTTGAACGCGGCCACGGGCATGTCCTCCAGCACGGCCCGCGCCTGGGCCAGGACCAGGTCCGCGGAGACGGCGGAGAAGGTGTGCACGGCGCTGGTGTCCTGGACGGTGAGGGCGGTGATCACCGGGGCGCAGTGGCAGCCCATGCTGGCCAGGGTCTCGATATCGGCCTGGATGCCGGCGCCTCCGCTCGGGTCGTTGCCGGAGAGGGTGAGCACCACGGGTACGGCGGGATTCTGGGGCATGACTCGGATCTGTGCTGGGTTGGTCGGTAGTTTCGGACAGGCGGCACGCTGACCGCAACCGGCATCGAATTCGCCATCGGACTCACCGGTGTCCGGCTTCCGCAGGCTGCTCGCCCCATTGTACACCGGCACCGGGCGGTTCCCTTTGCGAGGTCCGAATCTGGACTAGACTTGGCTCATGGCGGCCCCCACCGGCGATACCGTGGGTGCGGGGCCTGGGCGCCGGGACGGAGGCGGGAATGTCCACCAGCGAGCAGAATCTTCACAACATGGCGAACGCGGCGCAGCAGTACTGCAATCTCGTGGAGACGGTCGATCAGCTGCACTGCGAGGAGTGGATCCGGCAGATGGCGGTCGTACTGGCGCGCCTGCACGCCGCGGTGGCCACGCTCGAGATGGAGCCGGTGGCGGGGGGGTATCCCGCCGCGCCGAATTTCGAGGCGCGCTTCGAGCTGTTCAGCCGCATCCGCGAGTTGCTCGGCGACTACGACGGCTACTGGCTGGAGTACGACAAGGTGGGTGAGGAGGCCTGCAAGAGCGGCAGCCTGGCCGACGATTTCACCGACATCTACTTCGATCTCAAGGCCGGCCTCGACTGGCTGGAGGCCCACCCCCAGGATGCCGACGGGGCGCTGGCCCTCTGGCACGCCGGCTACAAGATGCACTGGGGGCAGCATGTCGTGGACGCCAGCCGCCAGATCTACACCCTCATCTCCGCCGGCTGGCACCGCGATGCGCAGGGCGGTCCCACCGGGGCGAGCGACGGCAAGGAGTGAGCCCCCCGGAAGTACCTCCAGGAGTGACTCAGTACACTAGGGCAGGGTGCCCGCCTGGCGGGCGATGAAAGCCGTCTTCGCCGAGAGCTCCAGCGAGCAGGTCCACTTGTAGGCCAGGTTGAGGGTCTCGCCGCAGACGTAGACCCCGTGGCCCCGCACCACCACCACCCGGTACCGCGCCAGCAGTTCGCCCACCCGCTCCGGCGCCTCCTCCACGTAGCGATCATAGGGAATGGTGATGACCGGGACCCGCGGAAAATAGTAGTGCCCCTCGAAATCCGCCGGGATGAAATCCTCCCCGTTCATGGTCAACGCCACCGTGTGGGCGCCGTGGCTGTGCAGCACGGCGTCGGCCGCGGGGTTGTGGCGGTAGACCGCCAGGTGCAGGGGGGCGTCCAGGGAGGCGCCGGCGGGCGGCGCCTCTCCCGGCGTGCAGGGCAGCAGGTCGGCGGCGGCGAGGGTGTCGGCGCAGGCGCCGGTGGGGGTGACCCAGACCCGGTCGCCGGCGCGCACCGAGGCGTTGCCGCTGTGGGAGTCGTTGATGCCGTACTGGCGCAGCCAGCGGTAGTGGCGGATGAGGTCTTCGCGCGGGTCCATCAGCGGCGTCTCTCCAGCAGGGGTTTTCAGAAGGGCCTGACGATGACCAGGATCACCACCCCGATCAGGATCAGCACCGGGAACTCGTTGAACCAGCGGAACCAGACATGGGAGCGGCGGTTGCGATCGGCGGCGAAGTCGCGCACCAGCCGCCAGCACCAGAGATGGTAGGCGATCAGCAGGGCCACCAGGGTGAGCTTGGCGTGCATCCAGCCCTGGCCGCCCTGGAAGTAGACCGGCCACCAGGCGATCAGGTGCCAGGTACCGAAGATCGCGGTGGCGATGCCACCGGGGGTGGTGATGCCGTAGAACAGCTTGCGCTCCATCACCTTGAAGCGCTCGCGGCTGGGCGTGTCCTCCGCCATGGCGTGGTAGACGAACAGCCGCGGCAGATAGAACAGCCCGGCGAACCAGGTCACCATGAAGATGACGTGAAAGGCTTTGACCCACAGCATCGCGTGCTCCCGCCAGGTTCAGGAGCGGGCATTGTAGCGGCGCCGCCGCCCGGAGGCACGTTACTCCCGCGGCCCGAACAGCCGCAGCCGGGGCGGCGGGGGCGGCGCCTCGCGCTTGCTCCCGAACAGGCGGCCGAGCTTGTAGAAGACCCACTTGATGCCGCGCCAGATTTTCGGCAGCAGCCAGGCCATGAGCAGGATGAACAGGATCAGCCCGGCCAGGAACGCCCAGGGGTAGTTGAGCGCCGTCCACAGCCCGCCGATGACGGCCAGGTCCTCCGCCACCGAGGCGGTCCAGTTGGTGAACGGTTCCGGCGAGGTGTTGATGAGCACCCGGCTGCCGGCCTTGGTGGCATGGGTGCCGGCGGCGAGCCCGCCGCCGATGAGCAGCGCGGCCAGCTCCGCCGCCGGGCCCACCTCGGCCACCGCGCCCGCGGCCAGCAGCGCCCCGGCGGGAATGCGGATGAAGGTATGGATGGCGTCCCAGCCGGTATCCACCCCCGGTGTCTTGTCGGCGAAGAACTCCACGCAGTACATGAATCCCGCCGCCGCCAGCACCAGGGGGTCGGTGAGGAATATCAGGTCGGGGGGAAGCTGGATGTTCCCCGTGGCGCCCATGTAGCCCAGCATGAAGACGGCCGCGTAGAGATTGATGCCGCTGGCCCAGGCGGCGCCCATGGACAGGGCGATTGTGCTGATTGCATCCATCGAACGCTCCTCGCAGCAGTGGGTCCCACGGCCCTCAGCGTGCCTTCTCGGTAAACGCCAGCGCCAGTGCCCGGTAGATGGGCGTGTCGCAGATGAGCGAGGAGACGCCATAGCCGATCATGGCGGCCGCCATCAGCGGCAGCAGCATGGCGTGGCTCTCGGTCATCTCCATGACCACCACGAAACCGGTAATGGGAGTCTGAACCACGCCGGCGAAATAGGCCACCATGGTGAGCAGCACCATGGCCTCGAAGGGCACCACCGTGATCCACTCCGTCAGGTTGGCGCCCAGGCCGGCGCCGGTGGCCAGCGTCGGGGCGAAGATGCCACCGGGAATCCCGCTCACGTAGGAGACCAGGGTGGCGGCCATCTTGGTGAAGGCGTAGTAGCCGGGCAGCTCATGGCCGCCGGTGATCACGTGGGAGGCCTCCTGGTAGCCGGTGCCGTAGGTGAGTCCGCCGGAGAGCAGGCCCAGGAGGGCGATGGCCAGGCCGCAGGCGGCGGGCACCGCCAGCGGGTGGCGGCGGATGACCGGGGCGATGGCCCGCGTGATGCGGATCAGCAGGGTGGAGAAGATGCCCCCCAGCAATCCGCCCGCCACGCCGGCAACCGGCACCGCCAGCCAGTCCGACGGCGCGCCGAGGGTCGCGCTGGTGGTGCCGAAGTAGTTGTAATTGCCGAGAATCGCGAGCGCCGTGACACCGGCGAACAGGACGGTGCTGAGGATGGTCCCGGAGCTGCGCTCCTCGAAGCTGCGGCTCATCTCCTCGATGGCGAAGACGATGCCCGCCAGCGGCGTGTTGAAGGCCGCGGCGATGCCGGCGGCGCCCCCGGCCACGATCAGCCCATGGTCCAGGTGGTGGCGGCGGAACTGGGCGAAGCGGCCCAGCGCATACATGACCGAGGCGCCGATGTGCACCGTGGGCCCCTCGCGGCCGATGGAGGCGCCGGAGAGCAGGCCCAGGAGGGTGAGCAGGATCTTGCCGAAGGCGATGCGCAGGGAGAGCACGCTGCGGCGGAAGCGGACGTCGGTCTCCTGCAGCGCGGCGATGGACTGGGGAATGCCGCTGCCCTGGCTCCCGGGGAAGTAGCGCCGGGTCAGCCAGGCCACCAGCACCAGTCCCAGGGGCGAGACCAGCAACGGCCAGTAGGGCGAGTGCTCGACCAGCTTGCGGAACAGGTCGCTGGCGAGCTCGGCGCTGATTGCGAACAGCGCCGAGAGCAGCCCCACCACCACGGCCCCGGTCCAGAACACCAGCCTGCGCTTCCAGCGCTTGATGGAGGCCATCGACTTGGCAAGCAGGCGCAGGTTCCGTGTAACAAGCCTCATGGTTTGTCTCTGCAATTATGGGTGGTGGGCGGCGTGGCAGGATGCCACTCGGGCAGGGTAATAAAACTATCATGAAATCAGTGCCTTGGCTATCCGGCGTGGCGTCTGTGCCGCGCCCCGCGGTGGATTCCCTTGTATTGCAGTGAGTTGCGTGGCGCATCGGGGCGGGCGGCGGCTGGGCTGGCGGGACTGCTGCTGTGCCGGGCACAGCCTTTCTCTTTTTGGGGGCAACCCGTATCATCCCAAGTCTGTTTTCCTTCGGGCCATTGGACCAGTTCAGGAGCGGGAGAAGTCGTGATCAAGGTTGGGATTGTCGGTGGAACCGGGTACACCGGGGTGGAGTTGCTGCGGCTGCTGGCCTCGCACCCCCGGGTGCAACTGCAGATCATCACCTCGCGCTCCGAGGCCGGCATGCCGGTGGCGGAGCTGTTCCCCAACCTGCGCGGCCGCGTGGACCTGCGCTTCAGCGAACCCGACAGCGCGGCGCTGGCGGGCTGCGACGTGGTCTTCACCGCGACCCCCAACGGCGTGGCCATGGGCATGGCGCGGGAGCTGCTGGAGGCCGGCACGCGGATGATCGACCTGGCCGCCGATTTCCGCCTCAGGGACCCGGCGGAGTGGGAGCGCTGGTACGGCATGCCCCATGCCTGTCCCGAGCTGCTGGAGGAGGCCGTCTACGGCCTGCCGGAGGTGAACCGCGAGGCGGTCCGCGCGGCCCGCCTGGTGGCCAATCCCGGCTGTTACCCCACGGCGGTGCAGCTCGGCTTCCTGCCGCTCATCGAGGCGGGCCTGGCGGACACCGGCCGGCTGGTGGCGGACTGCAAGTCCGGGGTCAGCGGCGCCGGTCGCAAGGCCGCGGTGCCGACCCTCATGGCCGAGTCGGGCGAGAGCTTCAAGGCCTACGCCGTGCCGGGACACCGCCATCTTCCCGAAATCCGCCAGGGGCTGGCCCTGGCCGCCGGCAGCGAGGTCGGACTGACCTTCGTGCCCCACCTGATACCCATGATCCGGGGCATCCACGCCACCCTCTACGCCACGGTCGCGGATCGGGGCGCGGATCTGCAGGCCCTGTTCGAGCGGCGCTACGCCGGTGAGCCGTTCGTGGATGTCATGCCTCCGGGCTCCCACCCGGAGACCCGTACCGTGCGTGGCGCGAACCACTGCCGGCTGGCGCTGCACCGGCCCCAGGACGGGGACATGGTGGTGGTCCTCGCGGTCATCGACAACCTGGTCAAGGGAGCCGCGGGGCAGGCGGTGCAGAACATGAACCTGATGTTCGGCCTGCCCGAGGACAGCGGGCTCGGGCAGATCGCGCTGCTGCCGTGACGGCGGAGCGGACAGGCGCCGCGGGTGCGCGGCCCCCCCACGGGGTACGGTACTGATGTCGGGACCGCGGCCGACCCGCCTCGTGGTGCGCCAGCAGCGCCCGGGGCGCCTCGGCCTGCTGCTCCTGGCCGGGCTGGCTCTTGTCGCCGTGGTGGCCGGCGGCGGGTACTTCACGGGGCAGTACTACAGCGACGACCGCGTGGCCGTGCTCATGGAGGAGAACGATTTCCTCCAGCAGCAGCTGGCACAGACCCGCAAGGAGCTCAGTGCCCTGCGCCAGGAGGTGATCCAGGCCCGCCAGTCCTCGCGCCTGGACCGCGAGACCCTGAACGAGGTCAACGGCGCCCTGCGCGAGCTGGAGCAGCACAATGCCCAGCTGGAAGAGGAGCTGGTCTTCTTCCGCGGTATCATGGCCCCGGAGGAGAAGACCGGCGGCCTGCAGGTGCGGGAGCTGGTGCTGGAGCCGGGCGAGGGCGCCGGCAGCTACCGCTTCAACCTGGTGCTGACCCAGGTGCGCAACAACGACAGCGCCCTGCAGGGCCAGGTCACGCTGGGCATCAAGGGCCGGCTGGCGGGGGAGGAGAAGGTGCTCAGCTGGGAGGAGGTGGCCGACGGTCCCCGGGAACTCAAGTTCCGCTTCCGCTACTTCCAGAACCTGGATGGCGGCTTCAACCTGCCGGACGGCTTTACGCCCGAGGCGGTATCGGTGGAGGCGAAGGCCGGCGGGAAGCGGCCCGAGTCAGCCAAGAAGGTCTTCCCATGGCCGTTCGAGGAGGGGACAAATGCTGGGCAGTAAGAACAAGCGCAAGCGTACCAACCAGATCGACACGCTCATCGGGCAGAACACCAAGCTGCTCGGGGATCTGCACTTCTCGGGCGGTCTGCACGTGGACGGCATCGTCAATGGCAACGTGGTGGCCGTTGACGAGAGCAGCTCGGTGCTGACCCTGAGCGAAAAGGGCTCCATCGAGGGCGAGGTCCGGGTGCCGCACGTGGTCATCAACGGCCAGATCATCGGCGATGTGCATGCCAGCGAGCACGTGGAGCTCGCCTCCGAGGCCCGGGTCACGGGCAATGTGTATTATGGCCTGATCGAGATGGCCATGGGGGCGGAGGTGAACGGCAAGCTGGTGCACGAAAGCGAGAAGAATCCCCCGCTGCAGCTCAGCCATGCGCCCGAGGAAGTTCCGGTCGAACAAAGTTGACTGCCTGGCTGGGGAAAATCATAATATCACCCAATCACCCTGAAGCTTTCCACGCAGGAGAAGTGCAATGAGTGCTCCCGAACCCCTCATCTTCACCGATTCGGCCGCCTCCAAGGTCCGCCAGCTCATCGAGGATGAAGGCAACAACAACCTGATGCTGCGGGTCTTCGTCACCGGTGGCGGCTGTTCCGGCTTCCAGTACGGCTTCACCTTCGATGAGGACATCAAGGAGGGTGACACCCGGGTGGAGAAGGGCGGCGTGACCCTGCTCATCGATCCCATGAGCTTCCAGTATCTGGTCGGTGCCGAGATCGACTACACCGAGGGTCTGGAAGGCGCCCAGTTCGTCATCCGCAACCCGAACGCCACCACCACCTGCGGCTGCGGCTCCTCCTTCTCGGCCTGAGCCGGAAGCTGCGGCGGCAGGAAACGAGGGCGCCCATCCAGGCGCCCTTTTTCTTTGCCCGCGGTTCGGGAAACCTGCACGTTTCCCCGCGCCCGGTTGGGGTTAGAATCAAGGCGGTACGCGTCCGCCGGTGCGGGCGCCGGGGCAGAGGGGGTGGATATGGATTTCTTCGGTTACGGGCTGCTGATCGCGCTGCTGGTGGTGGCGATCTACGGGGTGGCTATCTACAACCGGCTGGTCGCCCTGAAGCACAACGTCAAGAAGGCCTGGGGCAACATCGACGTACTGCTCAAGCAGCGGCACGACGAGCTGCCGAAACTGGTGGAGACCTGCCGGCAGTACATGACCTACGAGCAGGAGACCCTGGAGCGGGTGATCAGCGCCCGGAGCCAGGTGTCCGACGCGCGCGAGAGCGGTGATGTGGGGGCGCTGGGGGCGGCCGAGGGGCTGCTGCGGGCGGGGCTCGGCCGGTTGTTCGCCCTGGCCGAGAACTACCCGGATCTGAAGGCCAACGAGAGCTTCCGTCATCTGCAGATCCGCATCACCGGCCTCGAGGACGCCATCGCCGACCGGCGTGAGTTCTACAACGAGTCGGTCAACATCAACAACATCCGCATCGAGCAGTTCCCCGACCTCATCGTGGCCCGGATGTTCGCTTTCGGTCCCTTCGAGCTGCTGAAATTCGAGGAGAGCGAGAAGGCGGACGTGGACGTGCGCTCCCTGTTCAACGCCTGATCCGTGCCGGAATTCCTGCTGCGGCTGAAGGCCGACCTGCTGCACGGGGCCATGTCCGCCGGCTACCTGCTGGCGGGGCTGCTCCTGCTCCAGGCCCCCACCGCGGGTCTGCGCTTCGGCCTGCTGGGGGTGGTGGCCGCCGTGAGCCTGGTGGTGTGGCTGGCGGCCGGGCGGCGCTACCGCCTGGTGGCGGACACGCCCACCGCCCGGATCGCCTCCGCCCACCAGGGCTACGTGGAGCTGGTGGGCCGCAGCGAGCTCCATCCCGGGACCCCGGGGCTCGGCTTCTCCTCCATGCCGCCCAGCGTCTGGTTCCGCTACGTGGTGCACCAGCGGCGTCTCGACGGGAAGTGGGCGCGGGTGGACGGCGGCCGCTCCGATGAGACCTTCCTGCTGGTGGACCCGAGCGGCAGCTGCGTGGTGGATCCCGACGGGGCTGAGGTGATCGGCAGCCACCGCCGGGTCTACTACCAGGGGGATTACCGCCATACCGTGGAGTACCTGCTGCCCGGCGAGACGCTCTATGCCCTGGGCCTGCTGCGCACCGAGGGAGGCGCGTCGGCGCCGCTGGACCGGTCGGGTGACGTGCGCGACCTGCTGGCACGCTGGAAGCGGAACCGCCGCTCCCTGCTGTCCCGCTTCGACTTCGACGGCGACGGGGAGCTGGACCTGGCGGAATGGGAACAGGCCCGGCGCCAGGCGGAACGCCAGGTGGCGCAGGAGCATGGCGAGATCCGCCGCCAGCCCGGTGTGCACATCCTGCGGGCGCCGGCCGACGGACGCCCCTACCTGCTCTCCAACCGCGACCCGGACCGGCTCATGCGCCGCTTCCGCTGGTGGTCATGGTTCCACCTCGCGGTGTTCATGGCCGCGGCGGCGACGGCCCTGGCGGGGCTGGCGCGGCTCGGCTGAGCCGCGGGGCTGCGCCGGCGCGTCAGCCGGGGCGGTCCGGCGGCCAGCGGGCCCCGGGATAGATGCCGCCCAGCACCACCGGGTGGCCGGCACCGGTGACCGCGGGCAGGTTGCCGGGGCGTCCGGCCAGGGTCTCGCGGGCGAGCCAGGCGAAGGCTGCGGCTTCCACCCATTCCGGCGCCAGGCCGCAGGTGTCGGTGGTGGCGACGGCGAGTTCCGGCAGGGCCGCCGCCAGCGCGGCGAGGAGAACGGGGTTGCGCGCCCCGCCCCCGCATACCAGCAGCTCCTCGGTCCCGGCGGCGTGTTCCCGCACGGCCCGGGCCACGCTCCCGGCGGTGAGCGCCAGCAGCGTGGCCTGGATATCCTCGGGGGCATGGGCCGCGTGGGGGCCTTGCAGGTGCCGCTCCAGCCATTCCAGGTTGAACACCTCGCGCCCGGTGCTCTTGGGCGGCGCGGCGGCGAAGTAGGGATCGTCCAGCAGCCGTGCCAGCAACTCCCCGGCCACCCGGCCCGAGGCGGCCCAGCGGCCGTCCCGGTCGAAGTCATCGCCCCGGCTGCGGCTGATCCAGGCGTCCATCAGGCCGTTGGCGGGGCCGGTGTCGAAGCCGGTCACCGGCGCCGCGGGGTCGCCCGGAAGCACGGTGATGTTGGCGATGCCGCCGAGGTTCAGCACCACCCGGCTGCGACCCGGTGTCCGCAGCAGGGCGGCATGGAAGGCCGGGACCAGCGGCGCGCCCTCGCCGCCGGCGGCGAGATCGCGGCGCCGGAAATCGGCCACCGTGGTGATGCCGGTGCGCTCGGCGATGGTGCTGGGATCGCCGACCTGGAGGGTGAAGGGGAGGCGCGCCGCGGGGCGATGGCGCAGGGTCTGGCCATGGCTGCCGATGGCCCGCACCCGGCCGGGATCGATGTCATGCTCCCGGAGGAGGGCGACGGCGGCGTCGGCGAAGAGCCGTCCGACCGCGGTATCGAGCTCGCCGAGACGGTCCAGGTCCACGCTGCCGCCCTGGCCCAGGGCGAGCAGCTCCCGGCGCAGCGTCTCCGGCACCGGGTGGGCCCGGGCGGCGGTGATGCGGACCCCGGCCGCGCCGAACCCGACGGCGGCCGCGTCCACGGCGTCCACGCTGGTGCCCGAGATCAGGCCGACGTACAGCCCCTCGTCCATGGGACCGGCGACCCTGTCGCTCAACGGTCCTGCAGGGCCAGGGTGCTGTTCTTGTAGGTGTCGAGCTGCGCGATCGTGCGCTTGGCGTGACTGAGGAAATCCGCCCGGTAGGCCGCCTGGATGGGCTCGGCCTCGGGCAGCTTCACCGTGAGCGGGTTGCGGTGCACGCCGTCGACGCGGAACTCGTAGTGGAGATGGGGCCCGGTGGCCAGGCCGGTGGCGCCCACGTAGCCGATCACCTGGCCCTGGCGGACCCGGGTGCCGGCGTGGATGCCCTTGCCGAAGCGGGACATGTGGCCGTAGAGGGTGCTGTACTTCTCGCCATGCTGCAGGATGACGGCATTGCCGTAGCCGCCCTTGCGGCCGGCGAAGACCACCTTGCCGTCGCCCGCGGCCCAGATGGGCGTGCCGGTGCCGGCGGCGTAGTCCACGCCCTGGTGGGGACGCTTCTTGCCCAGCACGGGGTGGAAGCGCTCCCGGGTGAAGCGGGAGGAGATGCGGCGGAAGTCCACCGGTGCGCGCAGGAAGGCCTTGCGCATGCTCAGCCCTTCCGGGGTGTAGTAGTCGGTGTGGCCCGTTGCATCGGTGTAGCGCACGGCCTGGTACACGCGGCCCTGGTTGACGAACTCGGCGGCCAGGATGTCGCCGTCGCGGACCCACTCGCCGTCGAGATACTTCTGCTCGAAGGAGACGGCGAAGCTGTCTCCCTCGCGGATGTCGAGGGCGAAGTCCACGTCCCAGCCGAAGATGCCCGCCAGTTCCATGATGAGGGCATCGGAGAGGCCGGCGCGCTGGGCGCTCTGGTAGAGGGAGTCGGAGATGGAGCCGGCGCTGTGGCCGACGCGGATCTCCAGCGCGCGCTCCTCGGTGGCGGCGCGGAAGCCGTCGCCTTCCGGCCAGATGCGCAGGCTGTGGGTGATGTCCTCCTGGTAGACCAGTTCGCGCAACCCCTGGTCGGGATCGATGCGGAAACGGAGCGCCTGGCCGGGATAGATGCGGGTCAGGGAGCGGGTTTCGTCGCCCAGGCTGAGGATGCGGTGCAGGGTGGTGGCGCTCAGTCCCTGGCGGGAGAAGATGGCGGCCAGGGTGTCGCCGGACTTCACGGTGACTTCGGTCCAGGGCAGTTCGGAAGCGGCGGGGGCGGCGGACTCGGCGGCTGTCGTCTCCTGCGCCGGAACGGGGGTCTCCGCCAGGGGCTGGGCGGCCGCCGGCGGCGGGGCCGGAGCGTGCTCCCGGGCGGGTGCGGCAACGGGCACGTCCGGCGCGGCGAGTGTCGCGACCGGCTCTCCGGGGGTGGTGCCGGGCACCGGCAGGGCCAGGGTCACCCGCTGGCTGCCAGGTGCGGTGAAGCTCGGCGTTTCGCGGTTGGCGCCGGCTTCGTGACTGGGGTAGAGGCCCAGGACGATGGCGGAAAGGCCGATGCCGACAGCCAGCAGGGTGGCGATCCGGTGGTGCGCCGGACGCCTGGAAGAGGTGAACGGGGCTTCGGCATCCTGGCCGAAAATTGAGCGACCGCGCTTCGAGCTGCGGGAGAACAGACGGTAATCCACGGAATTACCTCATGAAATTTGCAATAAACTTAGACCTGAACGGCGTCGGGATCAAATTTTGCGCGCCGCTGGCCCCCGGTTCCCCTGACTATGTTACTTTTTTTTGCCGCATTGGGTATCGTTCTGGGTTTTTAAACCAGACGCGGTTTCGGAGCAATAACAGATGTCAAAGATTGAAGAGGCCCTCTCCATCATCAAGCGCGGCACCGAAGAGATCCTGCTGGAGGATGATCTTCGCCAGCGGCTTGCCAGTGGCCGCCCGTTGCGGGTCAAGGCCGGCTTCGATCCCACCGCGCCGGATCTCCACCTGGGACACACGGTGCTCATCAACAAGCTGCGCCAGTTCCAGGACCTGGGCCATGAGGTGATGTTCCTCATCGGGGACTTCACCGGGATGATCGGCGATCCCACCGGCAAGAACGTCACCCGCCAGCCCCTTACCCGCGAACAGGTCATCGAGAACGCCCGCACCTACGAGCAGCAGATTTTCAAGATTCTCGATCCCGAGCGCACCCTGGTCATGTTCAACTCCAGCTGGATGGGCGAGATGAAGGCCGCCGACCTGATCCAGCTCGCCGCCCGGCACACCGTGGCGCGCATGCTCGAGCGCGAGGACTTCAGCAAGCGCTACGCCGGCGGCCAGCCCATCGCCATCCACGAGTTCCTCTATCCCCTCATCCAGGGCTACGATTCGGTGGCCATGCAGGCGGACGTGGAGCTCGGCGGCACCGACCAGAAGTTCAACCTGCTGGTGGGACGGCAGCTCCAGGAGAGCTTCGGCCAGAAGCCGCAGGTGGTGATCACGCTCCCCATCCTGGAGGGGCTCGACGGCGTGCAGAAGATGTCCAAGTCGCTGGGCAACTACATCGGCATCAACGAGGCGCCGGACGAGCAGTTCGGGAAGATCATGTCCATCTCCGATGACCTCATGTGGCGCTACCTGGAACTGCTCTCCTTCCGGCCGCTGACCGAGATCGAAAAGTGGCGGCGCGAGGTGGAGGAGGGGCTCAACCCGCGGGACGTGAAGTTCCGCCTGGCCGGCGAGATCGTCGAACGCTTCCACACCCGGGAGGCGGCCATGCAGGCCCAGGAGAACTTCGTCTCCCGGTTCCGTCACGGCGCCCTGCCGGAGGACATGCCGGAGCTCGAGCTGGGCGCCGACCCGGACAGCGGCGGACTGGCGCTCTCCACCCTGCTGAAGGAGGCCGGACTGACGCCGAGCACCTCCGAGGCGCTGCGCATGATCCGCCAGGGCGCCGTGCGGATCGACGGCGAGCGGGTGGAGGATGCCAAGGCGGTGATCCCGGCGGGCTCCAGCCACGTGGTGCAGGTGGGCAAGCGCCGCTTCGCCCGGGTCAGGGTGGCCTGAACAGGCCCTGTCCGCGCAGAGGCCGGAGCCGGTTGGCGGGGCGGACAACCCGGCCGTGCCCGGCTAACCCCTTGATCGTCCGTCGTCGCGGCGGGTCGGGCGGAAAAAAGTTCATACCCCCTCTTGACCCGGCCGATTTCCGGCTTAAAATGCGCCGCTCTTCCGGTTGCCGAACCGGGAGCGGCCGGGAGGCCGGGGCCGGAAGGCCGGCTCGGCGAGGGGTTGACAACCGGATCTGGCCGGGTTTAAAATTACTTTCCCAATCAGATAGTTACATCGTCCTGTTGGGTGCTGTCGGGCAATCCCGCAGCAGGGGCGGAGGCGAAAAAAGGTGTTGACGCCCCGCTCGAAGAGCAGTTAAGATTCCACTTCTCCGCTGACGGGTTTTCGACGAGGCGGAACAGGGATGCGGCCAAGTGCGCAGCCCGACCGGTTCAGGCCAGTTCCTGACCGGGGCTCTTTAAAAATTTGACGATCAAGTAATTTGTGTGGGCGCTTGCGTCGATGATTCGGGGTACTGAAATTTATCGATGGCAAGCAATCTCGTG
>NZ_QPJY01000010.1 GCF_003337735.1 Thioalbus denitrificans
CCGTGTTCCGTGTTCCGTGTTCCGTGTTCCGTGTTCCGTGTTCCGTGTTCCGTGTTCCGTGTTCCGTGTTCCGTGTTCCGTGTTCCGTGTTCCGTCAAGAGCGTCCCCGGAAATCCAGAATCCGTGCAACCCCTTCGCCCTTCACGCACTAACGCATTCACGCATTCACGCATTCACGCATTCACGCACTAACGCACTAACGCACTAACGCCAATCATGCCCGAGCTGCCTGAGGTCGAGACCACCCGCCGCGGGATCGCCCCCTTCCTGGAGGGGCGGCGTCTGCGGGGTATCGAGGTGCGCCAGCCGCGGCTGCGCTGGCCGGTGCCGGTGGAGGTCCTTGCCCGCATCCTGCCGGGCGGGACGGTGCGCACGGTGGAGCGGCGCGCCAAGTACCTGCTCCTGCGCCTCGATGCGGGCACCCTGATCCTGCACCTGGGGATGTCCGGCAGCCTGCGCTGCCTGCACGAACCCACCACCCCGGGCGTGCACGATCACCTGGACCTGGTGCTGGAGGACGGTGACCGCCTGCGGCTGACCGATCCCCGCCGCTTCGGCGCCCTGCTCTGGACCGAGGGCGATCCCGCCGCCCACCCGCTGCTCGCCGCCCTCGGCCCCGAGCCGCTGGGGGAGGCATTCGACGGTGACTACCTCTACAGCCGCGCACGGGGTCGCCGCCAGGCGATCAAGACCCTCATCATGGACAGCCACGTGGTGGTCGGCGTCGGCAACATCTACGCCAACGAGGCCCTGTTCCGGGCCGGCATCCACCCGGCACGGCCGGCGGGGCGCATCAGCGCCGCCCGCTGCGAACGACTGGTCGCGGCCATCCGCGGCGTCCTTGCCGAGGCCATCGAGCTCGGCGGGACCACCCTGCGCGATTTCCATGCCAGCGACGGCCGCCCCGGCTATTTCCGCCTCCAGCTCGCGGTCTATGATCGCGGCGCCGAGCCCTGCCGGACCTGCGCCAGCCCCATCCGCGTCACCCGCCTCGGCCAGCGCTCCACCTTCTACTGCCCCCGCTGCCAGCGCTGATATCCCGGCCGGGGTAGCACTCCTTCACCCGTTCTGTGATAAGTTATTCAATCGACTGAAAAACGCTTTTGAATAGACAGGATTTACAGGATTGACGGGATTTTTGGTGGCGCCCAGCTAACGCGGTACGACGAGTCGGGTCTGAACGCTCCCGCAGTGACCACCTCCCGAAACAGTGCGTCGATCGAAACACTCCACAGGAGGACAAGACGCCAGGTAGCGCTCTTGATTTCTCCGCGACGCGCAAGCACCTGCGCGATTTGTGGACAGACCTGTTGTTACCGAATCCTGTAAATCCTGTGAATCCTGTCTATTTTTCAAGATCCCCGGATGAGGTGGCAGTGATGAGCAGTTGCGAAGGTTCCGATCCGTTTGCCCTGCAGGTGCTGGGCGACAGCATGGCCCCGGAGTTCCCCGAGGGCAGCATCGTGGTGGCCGAGCCCGACGGGGTGATCGAGAGCGGCCGCTATGTCATCGCGATGCACAACAACGAGTACATCTTCCGGCAGCTGGTGATGGAAGGTGAGCGGCAGCTGCTCAAGCCCCTCAACGAGGCCTACCCGGTTCTGGAGATGGGACCGGAGGACTCCATCCGGGCGGTGGTGGTACAGAAGGCCAACCGGCGCGACCGCAAGCGCTACTACTGAAACGCGACCCGCGGCGGGGGTTTTTTGCCGAAGCCGGGATAACTTCTCGACTTGTGGCCGTTGTCACACAACGCATCACCGCCTTGAGCAGCCTGTCACAGTCGCCTCAACGGCCTGTTGCTATTACTATTTTACAAATTTACACACGGACGCGGCGGAATGCTGCAGAACGCTGTGCCCGGCGAAGCCGGGTCATTTCGGAGGTAGAAAGATGAACGCACCGGTATTCAATCGCAAAACCCTGGCTTCCTTCATCGGTGCCGCGCTTGCGTCGGCCGCCCTCGTGATCACCCCGATCACCGTGGACCTGGCGGGTGACGACGGCATCGTGAAAGTCTCCTCCGCCTATGCAGCCAAGGGCGGCAATGGCGGCGGCAATGGCGGCGGCAATGGCGGCGGCAATGGCGGCGGCAACGGCGGCGGCAACGGCGGCGGCAACGGCGGCGGCAACGGCGGCGGCAACGGCGGCGGCAACGGCGGCGGCAACGGCGGCGGCAATGGCGGCGGCAACGGCGGCGGCAATGCGGGTGCGGCCGGTGCGGCGGGCGCGTCCGCGGCCAACAATGGCGGTGGAAACGGCAAGGCGAACGGCAAGGGGCTGGGCAACAACCACGGCGCCATCGCCAGCGCGCTCGGCGCCCTGAACGCCGCCCATGCCAACGAGAACGCCCTGCAGAACGCCGCGCCCAACTCCCGCGTGGGCCGTGTCGCGGCCTACCGTGACGCGGTGCTGGCCACCCAGAGCGCGGTTGAAGCCGCGGCCATCGCCGACCAGGCCAACCAGGACGCCCAGGCGGCCGCCGCGACGGCCCAGGCCACGGCTGACCAGGCCGCGGCGGATGCGGCCACGGCCCAGGCCACGGCCGACCAGGCCGCGGCGGATGCGGCAACGGCCCAGGCTGCAGCCGACCAGGCCCAGGCCGATGCCGATGCGGCCCAGGCCGCGGCTGATGCCGCTCCTGGCGACGCCGCCCTGGCCCAGGCCGCGGCCGACGCCCAGGCCGCTGCCGACCAGGCCCAGGCCGATGCCGATGCGGCCGCCGCCGCCGTGGCGACGGCCCAGGCCGATGCCGATGCGGCCGCCGCCGCCGCGGCGACGGCCCAGGCCGAGGCCGACGCGGCCCAGGCCGAGGCCGACGCGGCGCTGGCCGAGGCCACCGCGGCCCAGGACGCGGCCTTCGCCGCGGCCGAGGCGGAGGCCCAGGCCCTGGCCGACGCGGCCAACAAGGAGGTCAACGACACCGTCAAGATGGCCGTCAATGACCTCCTCGACGTGGAAAGCGCCACCCCGGTGGACTACGGCTACTAAGCCCGACCGACCGGCACGGCAGCGAAAAAGCCCCGGTGGCGGGAACGCCACCGGGGCTTTTCTGTTATTCGGCTCCTCCCCGGGTGACGGTTTCTCCCGGTGATAGCCCCGTGGAAGGTGCCCATGGACGCTGGCTGGTGGCGGGTCGGCGCCCGCGACCGATTCTTCCGGTAACGCACACTCCTCGCTGATCTCGCCAGGGCGCCAAGGGATCAACCCGACTGCAAGCCTCCCAGGCGAAGCTCATGGGCAAGGATAACCGGTCACCCCCTGGCGCTCTTGGCGTCCTGGCGTGAGTCGATAATTGTTCCTGCGCCCACGAGTCTGGCAGAAGCGCCTTCCGTTCCCGTGCGCCCCGGCCCGCAACCACGCAAGGGATCGCCCGCCGGGGCGCAGGACCGGGTGCTCAGCCCGCGGCAGCGCGGGCCCGCAGGTCCGCGCGCAGCCGCTCCACGAGATCCGGGGTAACTTCCGGCGCGCCGGACAGGCCTGCCGCCCTGCGGTAGGCGGCAATGGCCGTGCGGGTCCGCTCGCCCGGGATGCCGTCGGAGGGACCCGCCCGGTGGCCGAGCTGCCCCAGGGCGTACTGGACGAAGCGGACCGTGGGCCGGTCGGCATAGCCGCCGTCGGCGGCGGCCGGCTTCCAGTTGCGCGCCGCGGTTGCCGCGCGGGCCCGGGCACCGGCGTGCAGCCGCTCGGCCACCTTGCGCTCCACCGGCTCGGCGCCCGAGTGGCCGGCCCGCTTGGCCAGCGTCAGCCAGGTCCAGGCCTCGGCGTCATCCCGATCCAGCCCGATGCCCGCGGCCAGGGCCACGCCCAGGCTGAACTGCGCCTCCGTGTTGCCCTGGGCCGCCGCCTTGCCGAACCAGCGCACGCCCCAGGCCGGCTCCTTCTCCACCCCCCAGCCATTGAGGTAGATGGACCCGAGCAGGTACTGGGCCCGGTCGTGACCGGCCTCGGCGGCGGGGCGCAGCCAGGCCTCGGCCTTGGCCATGTCCTGCGCCACGCCCCGGCCGGCGTAGTAGGCGCTGCCCAGCATGTACTGGGCCTCCGCGTGACCCTGCCGGGCGGCGCGTTCGAACCAGCGGTTGGACTCGGTGTAGTCCTGCGCCACCTCCAGGCCGCCGTTGTAGCGCATTCCCAGACGGTACTGGCTCTCGGCGTCTCCCGCCCGGGCCTGGGCGCGCTCCTCGGCCACCGGCGCCGGCTCGTCGCGGAAGGCGCCCATCTGGGCACAGCCGCCGAGCGCGATCGCCAGACCGAGACTCAGTGCGCTCATCGCGCGGAACAGCGGGCGGGGGGAGCGGGTTCTGTCGGGCATTCCTTTCCTCCTGATGCATCCACAACAGCCGGGCGGCATATTGTGAAAAAAGGTGAACGTGGCCCACGATTATCCGGAACCACGGGCGGAGGGCAACCGCGGGGGTCACAACCCCGGGGATCAGCGGACTTCGGCGCTGCCGATGCCCCGGGGATCGGAGGCGGCGGAGACGGCGCCCGTGGCCGCCGAGCGGAGGATGGCCTGCATGTTGCCCCACGGCCGATCGCGCGGATCCAGCACATGGCCGCGCTGCTCGAGCGCCGCGGCCTGCTCCGCGGGGAGCGCCCCGGGCTCCAGTTGCAGCCGATCCGGCAGGTACTGGTGATGGAAGCGCGGGCGCGTGACCCACGCCACCGGGTCGCGGCTGCCGTGGGCGAACTCCAGGGCCGCCAGCAGCACCATGGTGATGATGCGGCTGCCGCCCGGCGTGCCGAGGATGGCCACATCCCCGTCCTGCTCCAGGAAGGTGGGGGTCATGCTCGACAGCGGCCGGCGCCCGGCCCCCACGGCGTTCGCCTCGGCGCCCACCAGGCCGTAGACGTTGGGCACGCCCGGCTTGGCGGAGAAGTCGTCCATCTCGTCGTTGAGCAGCACGCCCGTGCCCGGCACCATGAATCCGGACCCGAAGGGATAGTTGATGCTCAGGGTGGCGGCCACCCGGTTGCCTTCCCGGTCGAGGATGGAAAAGTGGCTGGTGTGAGGCCCATCGGGCTCCGCCGCCGCCCCGGGCAGGCCGCTGCTGGGGGTGGCCCGATCCTTCCGGATGCCGGCCCGCAGGCCGGCGGCGTAGCGCGGGTCCGTGAGCAGATCCACCGGGATCGCCACCTGGTCGGGATCGCCCAGGTACTCGGCCCGGTCCCGGTAGGCGCGGCGCATGGCCTCCACCACCAGGTGGGCCCGGGTCACGGGGTCGAGGGCCGGGAGGTCGTAGCCGGAGAGGATGTTGAGCATCTCCACCAGGGCCACGCCGCCGGAGGAGGGCGGCGCCGCGGCCGTGATCCGCATGCCCCGGTAGCGGCCGCGCACCGGCATCCGCTCCACGACCCGGTAGGCTTCGAGATCCGCCGGCGACCAGATGCCGCCCGCGGCCCGCACGCCCTCCACCAGGCGCCTGGCGAGGGGGCCGGCATAGAAGCCTTCCCGACCCCGCGCGGCGATCGTCTCCAGCGTGCGCGCCAGCTCCGGCTGGCGCAGCAGGTGGCCTTCCGGCGGCACCTCGCCGGCAACCAGGAATGCCGCCGCGGCCGCCGGCGAGGCGCGCAGTACCTCGAGGCGGAAGCCGGCGTAGCGCCGGTAGTGGGCGTCCACCGGGAAGCCCTCGCGGGCGAGGCGGACGGCCGGCGCCAGGGAGCGGGACAGGGGCAGCCGGCCGTAGCGCTCCGCCAGGTGGACCAGCGCCGCGGGCTGACCGGGAATGGCGGCGGCCAGGGGCCCGTCCACCGACGCGCCGGGGATCACCTCGCCCGCCGCGTCCTGGTAGAGCGCGCGGTGAGCGGCCAGGGGCGCCCGCTCCCGGCCATCCAGCATCACCTCGCGCCCGTCGGCGGCCCGGTGCAGCAGCCAGAACCCCCCGCCGCCCAGCCCTGAACCGTAGGGCTCCACCACCGCCAGGGCGGCGCTGACCGCCACGGCCGCGTCGAAGGCGTTGCCACCCGCCTCCAGCACCTCGTGGCCGGCCGCCGTGGCCAGCGGGTGGGCGCTCGCCACGGCCGCCGCCGGGGCGGCCCCGGCGCCGGTCCAGCCCCACGCCAGCCCCAGCAGGAGCAGCAACGCCGCCCCGGGCCGGAAACAAAAAAGGCTCCCGCCGCGGGAGCCCTTTCTGCCGAACACTGCCACGGGAGGAGCTCTCAGCCCTCTTCGGTCAGGCGCTTGTACTTCTCCAGGAGCTCTTCGTGGGACTCTTCGTGGTCGGGATCCTTGGGGATGCAATCCACGGGGCAGACCGCCACGCACTGCGGCTCATCGTAGTGACCCACGCACTCGGTGCACTTGTTGGGGTCGATTTCGTAGATTTCCTCGCCCTGGTAGATGGCTCCGTTCGGGCACTCGGGCTCACACACGTCACAGTTGATGCATTCGTCGGTGATCATCAGTGCCATGGCGTTTGCTCCTCAGACTATCTCTGCAAGTTGGTGGAAGGTTAGGAAAACAGTCTTGATTCCGGAAATGCTGCCCAGACTAGCGCAATCGGCCCTTCAGCGCATCGACGACGCTGGAATGCACGAAGGGCGATACGTCCCCGCCATGGCTGGCGATCTCGCGCACCAGGGTCGAGGAGATGAACGCGTACTGCTCCGCGGGTGTCAGGAAGACCGTCTCCACGTGGGGCGCCAGTCTCCGGTTCATGCTCGCCAGCTGGAACTCGTACTCGAAGTCCGACACCGCCCGCAGGCCGCGCAGGATGACATTCGCACCCACCACGTCCACGAAATCGGCCAGGAGGCTGTCGAAACCCACCACCTCCACCCGGCCGTCGAGATCGGCGAGTGCCTCGCGGGCCAGTCGGACCCGTTCATCGAGGGTGAATGTGGGGCGCTTCGAGCCACTCGCGGCAACCGCCACGACAACCCGGTCGAACAGCCGCACCGCCCGAAAGACCAGGTCGGCATGGCCATTGGTGATGGGATCGAAGGTGCCGGGGTAGATGGCCACCACCTTGCGGTCTGTATTCTCATTCACCGGTTCGGCCCGACTCTCTCTGACTGGTGACAAGACGTTCTGATGCAATGCAGCATTTCATCATATACCCATACAGACCCTGCTGACAAATCCCGTCCGGGCCCGGACCGGGCGGTATTGTCCCACGATGTCAGCGCCTCTGCTAGGATGGGAACCCTGCATGGACAGGAAAATGGCCGAAAAGATGAGCGAGATCAACCACAATTCCCCCGCGGAAGAAGCCGCGCCAGACGACCTGGAGCCCCTGCGCGACGCGGCCGCGGCCGGTGACGCGCGCTCCCAGTTCCAGCTCGGCATGCACTATGCCAACGGCGAAGGCGTGCCGTTGAACTATGTGCTGGCGGCCGAGTGGATCGGCCGTGCCGCCGCGCAGGACCTGGCACAGGCGCAGTCGGTCCTGGCCTGGCTGCATGCCAACGGCTTCGGGGTGCGGCAGGATGACCAGATGGCGGGGCACTGGTACCTGCGCGCCGCGGAACTGGGGCTGGCGAGCGCCCAGTACACCGTGGCGGCGATGTATCGCTGGGGCCGCTATGGCGCCGCCCGCGACAGCACCGCCATGCTGGGGTGGTACCAGCGCGCCGCGGAACAGGGTCTGGCGCCGGCCCAGTATGCCCTGGGGCAGATACTGGCGGCGGGCCGCGAGGTGCCCCGGGATCCGGTGGCGGCCTTCCAGTGGCTGACGCTGGCCATCCTCAACGGCAGCGAGGCGGCCAAGCAGGCCCTGGCGGAGTTGAGCGAAGACATGGAACCGCGGGAGATCGAGCGGGCGAAGCGGGAGATCACCGGCCGCCTGAGCCGCTAGTAGCCCCAATATTTACTTACACTCTCGCCAGGACGCGAAGAACGCCGGGAAAACAAAGGATTGACGGTCCTAATGCTGCAGCGGCCCTCGCGCAAGACGATGCCCGATGCTCCATTCATGAGGTCTTGTTCTTTTTTTTGACCTTGGCGTTCTCGGCGATCCTGGCGAGATAAATCCAGACTGGCAGCCTGCCGCCCGTTCAGCGCCGCGCCGTGGTCAGGCGGATGCCCGCCACGATCAGGACGATGCCCGCCAGGTGGTAGGCATGCAGGCGCTCGTCCAGGAACACCACCGAGAGCAGGGTCCCGAAGACCGGGATCAGGTGGATGAACTGCCCCGCCCGGTTCGGCCCCACCTCCGCCACGGCCCGGTTCCAGAAGATGAAGGCGAGGATGGAGGCGAACACCGCCACGTAGCCCACCGTGGCCAGGGTCACCAGGCTGGGCCGCACCACCGCCCCCGTCGCGCTCTCCCACAGGTAGAACGGCGCCAGGGTCACCACGCCCGCCACGATGGTGAACACCAGGAACGCCAGCGGATCGAGACCGGCCGGCCGGCGCTGCAGCAGCACCGAGTAGAGCGCCCAGGAGACGACCGCGGCCAGCACCCAGAGATCGCCGGCGGCCAGGCTCAGCCCGGCCAGCACCTGCGGGTCGCCGCGGGCGATGATGGCGAGCACCCCGCCGAGGGAGAGGACGATGCCCAGCAGCTGCCGCGGCCGGACCGGCTCGTGGTGCAGGAGGCGCGACAGGCCCACGATGATGACCGGGGTGGTGGACAGCAGCAGCACCGCGTTGGTGGCGGTGGTGGTCTGCAGACCCAGGTAGACGAAGGTGTTGAAGTTGGTGACCCCGAGGATCCCCATGACCACCAGCAGCGGCAGGTGGGCCCGTATCACCGGCCAGTGCCGGGCCAGCAGCCGCCAGCTGAAGGGCAGCAGGATCGCCAGCGCCAGCGCCCAGCGCCAGAAGGCCAGGCCGATGGGGGGGACCTCCAGCCGCACGGCACGACCGATGACGAAGTTGCCCGACCAGAACAGGGTGGTCAGGACGAGGAGCAGGTAGGGCGAGACAGGGATGCGCCGCATGTGGAGTCCTCCGCAGGTCGGTATCCCGGCCGCGTTATTATTGTTGTGGCAATGACAGGGAAGGAGCGGACTCTACCGCCGGAACGACCGGGATTGCAACCTCGTCGAGGCTGAAAGCCCCTGATTGAAATGGTTATTCAGGCGATCAACGCCGGCTCCGGCGCCGCAGCTGGAAGCGGGCCACGGCCTTCATCACTTCGGCGAAGGGGACCGCATCCAGGCTTCCGAACCGCCCCATGGCGAGGGCGAGCAGCCCGCCGATGTCGGTCACCCGTGGGTCCTCCCCCACCGCCGGCTCCAGCACCGCCTGCAGCCCCTTCAGGCCGCCGCACTGGACCCGCATCTCCTTGGCGTGGGGCAGCGGCCCGTCCACTGTCACCAGCTGCAGGGCAAACTGGGCCCGCGGCCGCAGCAGGCCGAGCCATTCGGCGCAACGGCTCCAGCCCGTCTCCGAGTCGCAGGCCACGGCTTCGCGCTCAGCCAGGTTCAGGCGCCGGGCATGGGCGCAGTCGGCGCACCGGGTCAGCAGCGCCTTTTCGAACCGGCAGGGACGCTCGTTGAGCGCCCGGTAGCCGTCACGGTATTCCGACTCCTCCATCGGGCCCTCCGGTGATGTTCAACGCCGCCAGCGATAGGTGCGGTAGGGCCGCAGCGGGCCGGGGCCGGGGCCGGGGTCGGCGACGGCCCGCTCCCCTCCATTCCCGCCGCCCCGTCCACCCTTCTCCGCCCCGGCGTCCAGCAGCATGAAGGTGGTGAAGGTGGCCACCAGCAGCAGGATGCCGCCCAGGGCCGGGTGCAGCAGCAGCCCGCCGAGCGCCGCGGCGAACAGCCCGGCCGCGATGCGGTTGCGCTGGCGGCGCGTGATGACCAGGGTCATTCGAACTCCAGCTCGGCGTAGACCTGCTGGGCGTTGCGGCCGGCAATCTGATCGGAAACGGCGAGGTAGTCGAAGCGGGACTGGTCGATGCCGCCCACCTCCTCCATACCCCCGCCCGCGTCCAGCAGCTCCCGCACCGCCGCGCGCAGGAAGCGCAGGTAGTCGTAGGTATCGGCCCGCGCCTGCGCCAGGTCCGTGGCGTGGCCATGGCCGGGGACCACGTGGGCCGGCTGCAGGGCCGCCAGCGCCTCGAAGGCCTCCAGCCAGCGGCCGCTGTGGGACTGGGCCCCGACCCCGAGCATCCGCTCCACGTAGACGATGTCGCCGGTGAAGACCACACCCCGGTCCGGCAGCCACACGAAGCTGTCACCCGGCGTGTGGGCGGGCCCGGGATGGCGCAGCTCGAAACGGACCCCGCCGAGCTCGAGATCCAGCGCCTCGCCGAAGGTCTCGTCGGCGTACACCGGCTCGGTGCCGCGCGCCCCCGCCTCGCCCACCAGTTGCCACAGGGCGTTGATCTGGTCGCGGGCGCGGGCGTGCTGATCGGCCACCGCCGCCTCGGAGGCGACGATGCGCGCCCCCTGTGCCTTCCAGTAGCCGTTGCCCAGCCAGCGGTGATCCTGACCGCCGGTGTTGATGACCAGAACCACCGGCAGGTCGCTCAGCGTGCGGATGAGTGCATGCAGCTGCCCGGCGCCGGCCCGGGTGCCGCCCGGGTCCACCAGCACCAGCCCCGCCGCGGTGATGACCAGGCCGAAGGTGGCGTTGTTGCCCAGGTTCTCCGGCGAGCGCTGATCCATTTCACCGACAATGGCGTACACCCCCTCGGCGACCGGCTGCACTTCGAGCCCGGCGGCGGCCAGCGGCAGGGACGCCAGCAGCGCCAGGGCGGCGAACAGACCACGAATCCGGGACATCGACATCACCTCTCTCACTTGTTGAGCCACAGAGGGCACAGAGGACACGGAGAACCGGCTGCATCCAGTCCCGACGACGGGTGTCTGGCTGTCACCGGTGCGTTTCATGATCGCTGAACAGCGTGCCCTCTGTGGCCACGACCGGTCGTCCGGCCTGCTGCGCTCAGCGGAACTGGCGCAGGTACCACCACTCCATGGCCCGCTTGGCCCAGTGGCCGAACCGGCTGGGCGGCAGCATCAGGTTGCGCCTCGGGGTGCGCACCACCAGCATGCCCCGATCCAGGGAATCGACGATGCAGGCCAGCTCCACCTTGAAGGTGGCCCCCGGCGCCCGGCCGTCCAGCTCCGCCTTCAGGTTGTCGGCCGCGGTGCGGGCCTGTTCGTCGGCCATGTGGGCCTGCTTGGGCATCCACTCCGGGCCGGGGAAGCTGCCCACGTCGCCGGCCACGTAGACCCGCTCGAAATCCGGCACCCGGCACTGGGCGTCGGCCTGCACCAGGCCGCCCGGGGAGCGGGGCAGCCCGGTGGCGTCGAGCCACGGGTTGCCGGTCATGCCGGGCATGAACAGGATGAGATCGGCGGGGATCTCGCCGCCCTCGGTCACTACCCGATCAGCCTCGAAGCGCACCATCTTGTGCCCCAGGTGGGTCTCGATGCCGCGCTCCTCCATGGCCCTGAGCAGGCGTTTCACCGCCTGCGGCCCGAGGCGCTTGCCGGGCTCCGGCGCCGGGCTGAAGAAGACCAGCCGGAACCGATCGCGGCGCCCCTCGCGCGTGAGCTGCCGGTGCAGCCCGAACAGGAACTCGAACATGGGCCCGCCGCGCATGGCGGAAGGCTCCTTCGGGTTGGAGGCGAAGCCCACGGCGATGGTGCCGCCCCTCTCCAGCTCCGCCAGCCGGGCGCGGATGGCCATGGCCGCGGGAATGCCCTCGCAGGGGGTGATGGCGTGCTCGATGCCCGGCAGCTTCTTCAGGAAGCGGCCGCCGCTGGCGATGATGAGCCCGTCGTTGGCCACCTCGCCGGCGCTGGTGAGCACCATCCGACCGCCCTCGCCCAGCCCGGTGGCCTCGCCGGCATGGTAGGTGACCCGGTGGCGCGCGAAAAACCGCTCCAGGGGCAGCACCAGGTCCTCGGGCTGACGCATGCCCGAGGGTATCCAGATGAGGCTGGGCAGGAAAACGAACTCGGGCCGTGGGGCAATCACCGTGATCTCCGCCTGCGGATCCAGCGACCGCAGGCGGCGCACGGCGGTGAGCGCCGCGAAACCGGTACCGATGATGGTGACGCGGTTCATGGTCTGATTCCTCCTGGAACCGGGTCAGGCCTTGGACGGCGGCGTATGGCAGAGGGGCGAGTCGTCCGGGTGCTCCACGCAGTGGGCCACCTGGCGCACCAGCTGCTCCACCTCCTCGAGGCTCAGGGCCTGCAGGGTCTTGCCGAGCAGCTTCGGCTCCAGGCGGACCATGCAGGGACGGCCGTCGGTGAGCTCGATGCGGATGCCGGCGGCATTCTTCTCCAGGGCGTCGCCGGTCTCCTCGAGCAGCTCCTCCTGGGCACTCAGAATCTGGTCGTACTGCTCGTCGATGGCGTCCATGACCGCGTCGTCGAGATCCTCGGACACGGCCACCACCCCGCCCAGCTCGTCGTCCGAGCGGCTGTACTCCACGCCCCGCTCCGCAAGGAAACCCTCGAAGCGCTCACGCAGGCCATCGTCAAAAAAGACATACTCCAGCATCGAATCAAACCCTCCATCCATGTGCGGATCACGGTAGCGGACGGGGCGGCCGCGGGCGTCGCGCCATCCCCGGCGGAATCACTGATCGTGTATCCTATCGCAATCCTCTCCCTGCTTTCTTCCGGGATTTGCCGCCGGACATCTCCGCGCCCGGCGGGAGCGCCGCCACCCGCGGTCACGGGAGAGCAGCCATGGCACAACCCAGGTATCCAGGAGTCACACCGTGAGCGAATTCAGCCGGGGCACGGCCCCCTTCCCCCGGGCGCGCAAGCGCCGCATGCGCCGGGACGAGTTCTCCCGCCGCCTGATGCGCGAGACCCACCTCCTCACCGACGATCTCATCTACCCGATGTTCGTCATCGAGGGCAACGGCCAGCGGGAACCGGTGGGCTCCATGCCGGGCATCGAGCGGGTGAGCCTGGACGCACTGCTGCGCGAGGCCGAGGAGCTGGTGGCCCTGGGCGTGCCGGCGGTGGCCCTGTTCCCGGTCACGCCCGCCGAGCGCAAGAGCGCCGATGCGCGCGAGGCCTACAATCCCGACGGGCTGGCGCAGCGGGCCGTGCGGGCCCTGAAGACGGAGTTCCCCCAGCTCGGCGTCATGACCGACGTGGCGCTGGACCCGTTCACCATCCACGGGCAGGACGGCCTCATCGACGACACCGGCTACGTCCTCAACGACGCGACCGTGGAAGTGCTGGTGCGCCAGGCGCTCTCCCATGCCGAGGCCGGCGCCGACGTGGTGGCCCCCTCGGACATGATGGACGGCCGCATCGGGGCCATCCGCGACGCGCTGGAGGGCGACGGGCACATCCACACCCGTATCATGGCCTACTCGGCCAAGTATGCCTCCAGCTTCTACGGCCCGTTCCGGGACGCGGTGGGCTCGGCCGCCAGCCTGGGCGCCGGCAACAAGTACAGCTACCAGATGGATCCGGCCAACAGCGACGAGGCCCTGCACGAGGTGGGGCTGGATCTGGACGAGGGGGCCGACATGGTGATGGTGAAGCCGGGCCTGCCCTACCTGGACATCGTCCGCCGGGTGAAGGAGACCTTCAAGGCGCCCACCTACGTCTACCAGGTGAGCGGCGAGTACGCCATGCTCATGGCCGCCGCGCGCAACGGCTGGCTCGACGAGCGGGCCTGCGCCATGGAGGCGCTGCTGTCCATCAAGCGCGCCGGCGCCGACGGCATCCTCACCTACTTCGCCAAGCGCGTCGCCGGCTGGCTGCGGGAAAGCTGAGCGCCTCAAGCCCCCAGGCCCTCCCCCTGGACGGGGGAGGCTCGCCTCACCCCTTACGCCTCACCCCTCACTGGTAACTCAGCCGGTACCTGGCCGCCCTGAGGTAGGCGGCCTCCTGCTCGAGGTCGGCGCGGGTGAGGGGATGGCCGTCGAGCCAGCCCTCCGGGAACACCACCTCGAGGCCGCGGCCCTCGGCGCGCAGCCGGATATCGGGCAGGGGCACCTCGGAGTGGCTGCGGTGCAGCAGGGCGGCCAGGCGCAGGAGAATGCACAGGCGCGGGGCGCAGCGGCGCTCCTCGGCGGCCAGGTGCTGGAACACGGCCACGGGGAACTTGCGCCGGTGGCCGCGCACCAGCGCCGCCAGCAGCTGCTGCTCCTGGCGCGAAAATCCGGGCAGATCGGCGTTGGCCACCAGGTAGGCGCCGTGCTTGTGGAACTGGTTGTGGGCCACCACCAGGCCCACCTCGTGCAGCCGCGCGCCCCAGCGCAGCAGATCCGCCAGCTCCGCGCAGTGCAGCTTCCAAGCCTCCCGCACCTGCTCCAGGCCGGCCAGGGCGGCGGACTCGACCCGGGCGGCCTGGCCCTCGTCGACCCCCAGGCGCCGCCCCAGGGCGCCGATGGTGCGATCGCGCACATCCTCGTGGCGGATGCGCCCGGCCAGGTCGAACAGCAGACCCTCCCGCAGCGCCCCGTCGGAGACCCGCATGCGCTCGATGCCGAGGGACTCGAAGGCGGCGAGTAGAATGGCGAAACCGCCGGGGAAGATGCCGGCGCGGTCGGGGCGCAGCCCCTCCAGCCGGAGACGGCTCACCGCCTCCTGGGCGATGAGGGCCTTGCGCAGCTTCTTCAGCGACGCCAGGGTGATGCCGTCGTCGCTCCAGCCGTTGGCGAGCACCACCTCCTGGATGGAGCGGATGGTGCCCGAGGCGCCCGCGACGCTCTCCCAGCCCAGGCGGCGGTAGCGCTGTTCGATGGCCTGCAGCTCCTGGCGGGCGGCCAGCACGGCCCGGTCCAGGTTGGCCCGGCTGAGGGCGTCATCGGCGAAGTGGGCCAGGGTGTAGCTCACGCAACCCATGTGCAGGCTCTCGGTCTCGGCCGTCTCGAACCGCTCGCCGATGATGAACTCCGTGCTGCCGCCGCCGATGTCCATCACCAGCCGCCGGCCGGCGTCGTCGGCCAGGGAGTGGGCCACCCCCAGGTAGATGAGGCGCGCCTCCTCGCGCCCGGCGATCACCTCGATGGGGTGACCCAGGGCGCGCTGGGCGGCGCCGATGAACTGCGCCCCGTTGTGGGCCATGCGCAGGGTGTTGGTCCCCACCGCCCGCACCGTGCCGGGGGGCATTCCGCGCAGGCGCTGGCCGAAGCGCTCCAGGCACGCCAGGGCCCGTTCCATGGCCACGGGGGTGAGATTGCGCCGGGCGTCGAGTCCGGCGCCGAGCTGGACCATCTCGCGCAGCCGGTCGAGCACCTGCAGGGCGCCGTCGGCCTCGCGGGCGATCAGGAGGTGGAAGCTGTTGGATCCGAGGTCGATGGCGGCAAGGGTCTGCCCGGCCTCGGCCTCGGGGGCCGGCCCGCCGCGCAGCGCGGCGGGTTCGGTCATTGGGTGGGCTCCGTACCGGGCTTGGCGCCGCGCCGGCGCCGGCGCGGCGGCCGCTCCTTCCGCCCCTCCCCGCCGCCATCGGCTTTGGCCGGCCGGTCCTGGGCGGGAGCGGAAGACTCGCCGCGGCGGCTGCCGCCCCGGCTGCCTTCCCCGCGCCGACCCTCGCCCCGCCGCCCGTCCCCGCGGCGCCCCCCGCCGTCACGCCCGCGGCGGTCCAGCCGCGGCCGGCGCTCCAGCTTGATGGGGGGCTCGGGCTTGATCAGGAGATCCTCGGACAGGGCGCCCGCGGGAATGCGGTGGCCGATGTAGGCCTCGATCTCCGGCAGGGAGAAGGCGTAGTCCTCGCAGGCGAAACTCACCGCGTCGCCGCTGGCCCCGGCGCGCGCCGTGCGACCGATGCGGTGGACGTAGTCCTCGGCGTCCTGGGGCAGATCGAAGTTGAACACGTGGCTGACATCGGGAATGTGCAGGCCGCGGGCGGCCACGTCGGTGGCCACCAGCACCGGCAGCTCGCCGGCCTGGAACTCGGCCAGCAGCTTGAGGCGCTTGCGCTGGGGCACGTCGCCGGAGAGCACCGCGGCGCGGATGCCGTTGCCCTCCAGGTAGGCGTAGACCCGGTCGGCGACGCGCTTGGTGTTGACGAACACGATGCTGCGGCGGGGGTCCATGTGCTTGAGCAGCCCCAGCAGCAGCGGGATCTTCTCGTCATTGGCGGGATGGTAGACCACCTGGGTGACCTTGTCGGCGGTCACCTTGTCCGGCTCCACCCGCACCGTCACGGCGTTGTTCATGTGCTCGTAGGCGAGCTCCAGCACCCGGAACGACAGGGTGGCGGAAAAGAGCATGTTGAGGCGCTGCTCGGGGGGCGGCATGCGGCGCATGAGATAGCGGATGTCATTGATGAACCCGAGGTCGAACATCCGGTCGGCCTCGTCCAGCACCATCACCTGGATCGCCTTCAGGTCGTAGACCTTCTGCTTGAAGTAGTCGATGAGGCGGCCCGGGGTGCCGATGAGCACGTCCACCCCCTCCACGAGCATGGCGCGCTGGGTGTCGTAGCCGGCGCCACCGTAGACCACCCCCATGCGCAGGCCGGTGTGGCCGCCCAGCTGCTCGGCGTCCTTGTGGATCTGCACCGCCAGCTCGCGGGTGGGGGCGACCATGATGGCCAGGGGCTGGTTGGGCCGGCGCTGGGGATCGGGCGGGTGGCGGAGAATACGGTTGAAGGCCGCCACCAGGAACGCGGCCGTCTTGCCGGTGCCGGTCTGGGCCTGCCCGGCCACATCCTCGCCCTTGAGCAGGTGCGGCAGGGTGGCGGCCTGGATGGGCGTGCAGTGGGTGAAACCCGCCTCGTCGAGGCCGCGGATGACCGGAGCCGGCAGGTCCAGGGAGGCGAAGGAGGTGGTGCTGGTCGATGTCTCTGCATTCATGCGCGCCAAGCATAGCAGAGCAGCCGCGGAAAACGGAGCATGGCGGGAAGGCGTGGACTTGAAAATCGACCCGTATTCAGCTCAAATGGAGCGAGTCCCGCAACTTGCCGCAGTCCCCATTGCACACACGAACCGCCGTTGGGGGCGCTGCACGTCCATTTCCCCGGAGGCAAAGCGAACCATGAGCGACAAAATCGTGCACGTAACGGACACCACCTTCGAGCAGGAGGTGCTCAAGGCCGACGGTGCCGTTATCGTGGACTTCTGGGCCGACTGGTGCGGTCCCTGCAAGATGATCGCCCCCATCCTCGACGAGATTGCCGACGAGTACAACGGCAAGGTCAAAGTGGCCAAGCTCAACATCGACGAGAATCCGGGCACTCCGCCCAAGTACGGCATCCGCGGCATTCCCACCCTGATGCTGTTCAAGGAGGGGAACGTGGAAGCGACGAAGGTGGGAGCGGTCTCCAAGTCCCAGCTCGCCGCCTTCCTGGACAGCAACCTGTAGACCGGAATCCCGTGCCGGGGCGGCCCCTTCTCCCAGTCGCCGCCCCGGTCGCCCGAACACCGGACCGGGTCCCGTTCCCAAAAGTCTGGACGCCACCGGGCCGACCTGCTAACTTAACCACGCTGCCGGACAACCGGCCGCTCACCGCAGAACGACCGCCACCCCCCGATCAAGCCGAGCCGACGTCCCCAAACCGTCCGCGGTACGCCCTCTGCGTATCCATCGCATCCCGCCGGTGCACACACATAATAAACGCGACACATTGACACACCCATGAACCTGACCGAACTGAAGAAGAAGTCCGCCACGGACATCATTGCCATTGCCGAGTCGATGGGGCTCGAGGGGGCATCCCGTTCCCGCAAGCAGGATGTGATCTTCTCCATCCTGAAGGCCCATGCCAAGAACGGGGAGGACATCTACGGCGACGGCGTGCTGGAGATTCTCCAGGACGGCTTCGGCTTCCTCCGCTCCGCCGACGCCTCCTACCTGGCCGGCCCGGACGACATCTACGTCTCCCCCAGCCAGATCCGGCGCTTCAACCTGCGCACCGGCGACACCATCGAGGGCAAGATCCGGCCACCCAAGGAGGGCGAGCGCTACTTCGCCCTGCTGAAGGTGAACAAGATCAACTTCGAGCCGCCGGAGAACGCCAAGAACAAGGTGGTGTTCGAGAACCTGACCCCGCTGTTCGCCCGCGACCGGCTGGTCATGGAGCGCGGCAACGGCAGCACCGAGGACATCACCGCCCGGGTCATCGACCTGGTGGCGCCCATCGGCAAGGGCCAGCGCGGCCTCATCGTCTCGCCGCCCAAGGCCGGCAAGACGATGATCCTGCAGCACATCGCCCAGAGCATCGCCGCCAACCACCCCGAGTGCTACCTCATCGTGCTGCTCATCGACGAGCGCCCCGAGGAGGTGACCGAGATGCAGCGTTCGGTCCGCGGCGAGGTGGTGTCAAGCACCTTCGACGAACCCGCCGCCCGCCATGTCCAGGTGGCCGAGATGGTCATCGAGAAGGCCAAGCGGCTGGTGGAGCACAAGCGCGACGTGGTGATCCTGCTGGACTCCATCACCCGCCTGGCGCGCGCCTACAACACCGTGGTGCCCTCCTCCGGCAAGGTGCTCACCGGCGGCGTGGACGCCAACGCCCTGCAGCGGCCCAAGCGCTTCTTCGGCGCGGCGCGCAACATCGAGGAGGGCGGCTCGCTCAGCATCATCGCCACCGCCCTGGTGGACACCGGCTCCAAGATGGACGAGGTGATCTACGAGGAGTTCAAGGGCACCGGCAACAACGAGCTGCACCTGGATCGGCGCATCTCCGAGAAGCGGGTCTTCCCGGCCATCAACATCAACCGCTCCGGCACCCGCCGCGAGGAGCTGCTCACCTCGCCAGAGGAGCTGCAGAAGATGTGGATCCTGCGCAAGCTGCTCCACCCCATGGACGAGCTGGCGGCCATGGAGTTCCTCATCGACAAGCTCAAGCAGACCAAGACCAACTCGGAGTTCTTCGAGTCGATGAAGCGGGCCGGCTGAGGCCGCGTCCCACCCCGCCGCCCTCCCGCTGGGGAGGGCGGCGGATCGCTGAAGGCGCCACCGCCCGCCCCGCATTCAGTCGTGGGGCGCCGGCGCCACCCCCCAGATGCGCTCGGCATATTCCCGCACGGTGCGATCGCTCGAGAAGCGCCCCATGCGGGCCACGTTGAGGATCGCCATGCGATTCCAGCGCTGGGCCTGGCGGAACTCCACATCGGCCCGCTCCTGGGCCTCCAGGTAGGCGCGGTAGTCGGCCAGCACCAGGTAGGGATCGCCCTCCTCCAGCAGCCGCGCGAGCAGGGGCCGGAACCGTTCCGGCGCACCCGGCGAGAAGTATCCCCCCCCGATCATCTCCAGCACCTCCAGCAGCTCGCCGTCGGCCGCGGCCAGTGCGGAAGGGTCATGGCCGCCGCCGGCCAGCGCCGCGGCCCGCTCCACGTCCAGCCCGAACTCGATGAAGTTCTCCGCCCCCACCGCCGCGCGGATCTCGATGTTCGCCCCGTCCAGCGTCCCCAGGGTCACCGCCCCGTTCAGCGCCAGCTTCATGTTCCCGGTGCCCGAGGCCTCGGTGCCGGCGGTGGAGATCTGCTCGGAGAGATCGGCCGCCGGAATGATGTCCGCGGCGGTGGTCACATCGTAGTTGGGGATGAACACCACCCGCAGGCGGTCGCTGACCGCTGGATCGTTGTTCACCACGTCGGCCACGTCGTTGACGAGCTTGATGATGAGCTTGGCCAGGCGGTAGCCGGGCGCGGCCTTGCCGGCGATGATCACCGTGCGCGGCACCCAGCCGGTCTCCGGGTGGCGGCGGATGCGGTTGTAGCGGGTGATGATCTGGAGCACGTTGAGCAGCTGGCGCTTGTATTCGTGGATCCGCTTCACCTGCACGTCGAACAGGCTCTCCGGGTCCACCTCCTGCCCCAGGTGCTGGCGGATGAGCCCCGCCAGCCGCTGCTTGTTGCTGTGCTTGGCGGCGGCGAAGGCGGCCTGGAAGGCATGATCGTCGGCCAGCGCCTCCAGTTCGCCCAGCCGATCGAGATCGCTCACCCAGCCGCGACCGATATAGGCGTTGAGAACCTGGGCCAGGGCCGGATTGGCCTGGTTGATCCAGCGGCGCTGGGTGATGCCGTTGGTGATGTTGGTTATCCGTCCCGGATAGAGCGCCTCGAAATCGGCGAACACCCGCTCGCGCAGCAGCTGGCTGTGCAGCTCCGCCACGCCGTTCACCGCGTGGCTGCCGACGATGGCCAGATGGGCCATGCGCACCCGCTTCGGATCCCCCTCCGCCACCAGGGAGACCCGCCGCAGCCGCTCCATGTCGCCGGGATGGCGGTGGCGCACCTGCTCAAGGAAGCGCCGGTTGATCTCGTGGATGATGGCCAGATGGCGCGGCAGAAGCCGCTCCAGCATGGGCGCCGGCCAGGTCTCCAGGGCTTCTGGCAGCAGCGTGTGATTGGTGTAGGAGAAGGTGGCCACCGTGATCTCCCATGCCGCCGCCCAGTCGAGCTGGTGCTGATCCAGCAGCAGCCGCATCAGCTCGGCGATGGCCAGCGCCGGGTGGGTGTCGTTGAGGTGGATGGCCACCTTCTCCGGCAGTCCGCGCAGATCGGCGTGGGCCGAGAGGTAGCGGCGCAGGATGTCCTGGACCGTGGCTGCGACGAAGAAGTACTCCTGCTTCAGCCGCAGCTCGCGCCCGCAGATGGTGGCGTCGTTGGGGTAGAGCACCCGGGAGAGGTTCTCGGAGCTGTTCTTGTCCGCCACCGCCTGGATGTAGTCCCCCTCGTTGAAGTAGCGCAGGTCCAGCTCGCGGCTGGACTTGGCCGTCCACAGGCGGAGGTTGTTCACCGTGTTGGTGCCGAAGCCGGGGATGGGGGTGTCGTAGGCCATGGCCATCACCGTCTCGGCATCCACCCAGCGGCTGGTGAAACGGCCCGCGGCGTCGGTGTACTCCACCACCCGCCCCCCGAACTGCACCGGGTAGAGCACCTCCGGGCGGGGAAACTCCCAGGGGTTGCCGTAGCGCAGCCAGTTCTCCGGGTGCTCCACCTGCCAGCCGTCCCGGATGTGCTGGTTGAACATGCCGTACTCGTAGCGTATGCCGTAGCCGTAGCCCGGCAGGCGCAGGGTGGCCATGGAATCCAGCAGGCAGGCGGCGAGACGGCCGAGGCCGCCGTTGCCCAGCGCCGCGTCGGACTCCGTCTCGCGAATCGCCTCCAGGCTGAGCCCCAGCTCCGCCAGCACCTGGCAGCACTCGTCGTGGACCCCCATGTTCAGCGCGCTGTTGGTCAGCGCCCGCCCGAGGAGGAACTCCATGGAGAGGTAGTAGACCCGCTTCGCATCCCGCCGGTAGTAGGTGCGGGTGGTCTCCATCCAGCGCTCGATGAGGCGGTCGCGCAGGGCGTGGGCGGTGACCGTGAACCAGTCCCGCTCGGTGGCGGTCAGGGGGTCCTTGGCCACCGTGTAGGCCAGGTGGTTGGCCAGGGACTGCTTCAGGGAGGCGGGATCGAGCCCCAGGTAGTGGTGCTTGAGCTGCAGGTGGCCCGGCCCCGGCGTGGATGTCTCGCTCATGGTGTGCTCACCTCCGGCCGGCGTTTACGGAAAGCATAAACCACGCCGGCGATTCACACCCGGGACGGCGGTACCGATCCGGATGCCGCCGCCCCATGTGCCGGCGGATGCGCTGCAGTACACTACTGACCCAAACCCTGGCCAAACCACCGGCGGCGGCCGGTCAACGGGAGACCCGCCCGATGCAATACAAGGATCTGCGCGACTTCATCGCCCAGCTCGAGACCCTCGGCGAGCTCCGGCGCGTGGAGGTGGAGGTGGACCCGCGCCTGGAGATGACCGAGATCTGCGACCGCACGCTGCGACGCGCCGGCCCCGCCCTCCTGTTCGAGCGGCCCACGGGGCACAGCGTCCCGGTACTGGGCAACCTGTTCGGCACCCCCCGCCGGGTGGCGCTGGGGATGGGGCAGGACTCGGTGGAGGCGCTGCGCGAGGTGGGCCGGCTGCTGGCCCTGCTGAAGGAGCCGGAGCCGCCGCGGGGCATGAAGGACGCCTGGGAGAAGCTGCCCATCTTCCGCCAGGTGCTGAACATGGCCCCGAAGGTGGTCGGCAAGGCCGCCTGCCAGGAGGTGGTGCTGGGGGGTGGCGAGGTGGACCTCGGCGCGCTGCCGGTGCAGACCTGCTGGCCCGGCGACGCCGGACCGCTCATCACCTGGGGCCTGGTGGTCACCCGCGGGCCCCACAAGAGCCGCCAGAACCTGGGCATCTACCGCCAGCAGGTCATCGGCCGCAACAAGGTGATCATGCGCTGGCTCTCCCACCGCGGCGGGGCGCTCGACTTCCGCGAGTGGCGGGAGGCCCGTCCCGGCGAGCCGTTTCCCGTGGCGGTGGCCCTGGGCGCCGACCCGGCCACCATCCTGGCGGCGGTGACGCCGGTGCCCGACACCCTCTCCGAGTACGCCTTCGCCGGCCTGCTGCGCGGCAGCAAGACCGAGCTGGTCCAGTGCAAGACCTCGGAGCTGCAGGTGCCGGCCGGCGCCGAGTACGTCCTGGAGGGTTTCATCCATCCCGGCGAGGAGGCCGACGAGGGTCCCTTCGGCGACCATACCGGCTACTACAACGAGGTGGACCGCTTCCCGGTGCTGACGGTGGAGCGCATCACCCACCGCCGGGATCCCATCTACCACAGCACCTATACCGGCCGCCCCCCGGACGAGCCGGCGATACTCGGCGTGGCGCTCAACGAGGTGTTCGTACCCATCCTGCAGAAGCAGTTCCCGGAGATCACCGACTTCTACCTGCCGCCGGAGGGGTGCTCCTACCGCATGGCGGTGGTGACCATGAAAAAGCAGTACCCGGGCCATGCCAAGCGGGTGATGCTGGGGGTGTGGTCGTTCCTGCGCCAGTTCATGTACACCAAGTTCGTCGTCGTCACCGACGACGACATCAACGCCCGCGACTGGCAGGACGTCATCTGGGCCATGACCACCCGCATGGACCCGGCCCGCGACACCGTCATCATCGAGAACACCCCCATCGACTACCTCGACTTCGCCTCGCCGGTCTCGGGGCTGGGCTCCAAGATCGGCTTCGACGCCACCAACAAGTGGCCCGGCGAGACGAACCGCGAATGGGGCCGCCCCATCACCATGGACCCGGCGGTGAAGGTGCGGGTGGACGCCATCTGGGACAGCCTGGGGATCGGCTGAGACTCGACCCGACGGCCGGGGTCACCCTGTCAACTCGAAGACGAGAACATGGGTTCAACCACGCGGGGGGATGACGACAGGTTGCCAGACCGCGTCCGCACCCCTGCTTGAACCTCGAATTTCCTTGCGCCTTGGCGCCTTTGCGTTGGAAACCCTGCCGCGGGGTTGTGAACACTGCGCCGCGCGCTCCCATCGAAGCATTGGCCGCAAAAAAACGCCCCGCTGGGCGGGGCGTCGGGTCCTGGAAGCTCCAGGGAGTGGCGATCGTGCGCCGGTCAGACGCAGCCGGTGGGCTTGGGCAGGCCGCCGATGCGGCAGGCCTGCTTGGCCGGGCCGTAGGGGAACAGGCCGTAGAGGTACTTGCTGGAGCCCTTCTCCGGACCGAACGCCTTGGTGAAGGCCTTGGTGAGCTGGCGCATGTTGGGCACCGTCCCGGTGTCGTGGAAACTGGTGCGCAGGAAGTTGATCACCTCCCAGTGGGACTCGTCCAGCTGCAGGCCCTCCTTGTCGGCGATGGCCGTGGCCAGCTCCTCGGACCACTGGTTCAGGTCCGTCAGGTAACCCTCCGAATCGGTCTCGACAACCTTGCCATTGATATTGAATTCCATCTTTTCTCCACCTCTCAGCAAAAACCCAAGTAAAATTGTAAGGATTAAGACCGAGTTTAATGATAAGTTATTTCATGTCAAGCCTCCCGGCGATGATTGAGGGTCCCGGCGGGGAGCGTTATGCTGTACGGCCCGCTGTCCCGGGAGCGCATCCGGGCCGTTGAGGGGCGGCACCGTCTATCTACATGGGAAGGGTTTTCGTTCAATGAGTCACAAGGTTTCCGTACTGCCCAGCGGGCACAGCTTCACCGTCGAGGAGGGAGAATCCATCCTGGATGCCGCCCTGCGCCAGGGCCATGCCTTCCCCTATGGTTGCCGCAGCGGCTTCTGCGGGGACTGCAAGAGCAAGGTGGTGGAGGGTGACGTCGAGTATCCCGACGGGACCCCGCCCGGGCTCAGCGAGACCGAGGCGCTCACCGGGATGGCCCTGCTGTGCCAGGCCCATCCCTGCAGCGACCTGACCCTGGAAGCCCGCGAGGTGACCGAGGCCGCCGACATTCCCGTGCGCAACCTGCCCTGCAAGGTGGCGCGCAAGGAGCAGCTGTGCCACGACGTGGTGCGCCTGTTCCTCAAGCTGCCGGAGGGCGAGCGGCTGCAGTTCCTGGCCGGCCAGTACATCGATTTCCTGCTCAAGGACGGCCGTCACCGCGCCTTCTCCATGGCCAACCCGCCCCACGACGACGACCTCATCGAGCTGCACATCCGCCACGTGGCGGGCGGCGAGTTCACCGACTACGTGTTCAACCAGCTGGAAGAGAAGACGGTGCTGCGCATCGAGGGGCCCCACGGCGGCTTCCACCTGCGCGAGGAGTCCGACCGGCCCATCATCTTCATGGCCGGAGGGACCGGTTTCGCCCCCATCAAGAGCATCATCGAGCACGCCGTGGCCGAGGGCATCCAGCGCCCCATGCACCTCTACTGGGGCGTGCGGGCACGGGCCGATCTGTACCTGAACGAGCTGGCCGAGGGGTGGGCCGCGCGGCTGCCCAACTTCCGCTACACCCCGGTGCTCTCGGACCCGGCCCCGGAAGACGACTGGAGCGGCGCCACCGGCTACGTGCACGAGGTGATCGCCCGCGAGCACCCCGACCTGTCGGGCCACGAGATCTACACCGCCGGACCGCCGGTGATGGTGGAGGCGGGCCTCCATGCCTTCACCGCCCAGGGCCTGCCCCAGGAGCGCTACTACTCCGACGCCTTCAACCTGGCCATGGACGGTAAGAAGAAGGAGGCCGGGGCCACCGGCTGACGGCCTTCCGTTTCAACGCGAAGAGACGAAGGCGCCAGGACGCAAGGGACTGAAGGTTCGGGCGGGGGGAATGAAGGGCGCTCGCCAACGGAGCCCCGGCTCCCGCGCGGGGCCACCATGGGCGAGGAAACCTCCCCGCCTAGTCCTGCTCCCCCTGGCGCCCTGGCGTCCTGGCGTCCTGGCGTGGAGTCTTTTCGACCGTCCGCCAGGCAATGAGCGCCTCCAGCAGGGCCGCGTCGTCGGCCCCCCCCGCCACCCGGGCCGGATGCCGGAACCCCAACTGCCGGGCCCGCTCCGCGGCCCGTTCGCTCACCACCACCAGCATCGTGTCCAGCAGCGGCGCCCGTCCCGCCGCCCCCGCCAGGGCGTGGAGATTCTCGAGCCCCTCGTTGCTGGTGACCACCGCCGCCTGGATCGCCCCATCGCGCCAGCGCGCCAGCAGCGGCGCCGGATCGGCCTCCGGCAGCGCACGCCGGTAGCTCTCCGCATAGTCCACCACCGCGCCCCGCCCGCGCAGGGCCTCCGCCAGCACCTCGCGTCCGCCCTGGCCGCGGAAGATGACCACCCGCCGGCCGGCCATCTCGCGCAGCCCCGGCAGCGCCAGCAGCCCCTCGCTGTCGGCCCGGCCCTCCGGGCAGAAATCCACCGCGACCCCGTGCCCCTCCAGCGCCCGGGCGGAGCCCCGCCCCACCACCGCCACCCGCGGCCCCGCCGGCCACCGGGACCAGCGTGCGCGGATGCGCGGCAGGGCGCGCTCCACCGCGTTGGGGCTGACGAATATGGCCAGGTCGTAGCTGTCGAGGCGGTCGACGAGGGCCTCCAGCCGCGCCGGGTCGGCCGGATCGCGGATGGCGATCACCGGGAAGGAGAAGGCCTCGCCCCCCGCCGCGCGGATGGCCGCGCACAGCCCCTCCCCCTGCCCTTCCGGCCGGGTCACCAACACCCCGATCCCCGCCAGCGGCCGCCCGGCCCCGTGCTCGCTCATGATGAGTTCTGTTGCAGCGTCTGAATGGACAGGATTAACAGGATTGACAGGATTTTGCTGTCGACCGATTACCCGGATACCTCAGTACAGGTCCGCGCCAGCTGCCATAACAAGCACGACCGGCCCAACAACCGCTGCGGTTGAGTGAACCGGCCGGAGGCGCTGCTTCCCGGGCGAGCGACAGATCCGCCGCCTCGCTTAAAGAATCGGCGTAATCGGCGGATTAGACAGTCCTTTTCAAATCCTGTTAATCCTGTAAATCCTGTCTATTAAGGTTTTATTCCAGCGCCCGAAGAATCCGGTCGGCGCCGCGGGCGAGGAGTTCCTCGGCCAGGCCGGTGCCGAGGGCCTCGGCGTCGGCGGGGGCGCCGCGCACCTCGCCGCGGATGACGGTACGGCCGTCGGGGCTGCCCACCAGGGCACGCAGCCACAGCCCGTCGCCTTCCAGCACCGCGTAGCCGGCGATGGGCACCTGGCAGCCGCCCTCCAGGCGCCGGTTCAGCGCCCGCTCGGCGGCCACCACGGTGGCCGTCTCCGGGTGGTGCAGGGGCGCGAGGAGCTCCTGGAGGCGGGTGTCGTCGGCGCGGCACTCGATGCCCACCGCCCCCTGGCCGATGGCCGGCAGGCTGACCTCCACCGGCAGGCGGCTGGCGATGCGCTCCTCCAGCTCCAGGCGCAGCAGCCCGGCGGTGGCGAGGATGATGGCGTCGTACTCGCCGGCATCCAGCTTGCCCAGCCGGGTCTGCACGTTGCCGCGCAGGTCGCGCACCACCAGGTCCGGCCGCCGGGCCCGCACCTGGCACTGGCGGCGCAGGCTGGAGCTGCCCACCCGCGCCCCCTCCGGGAGTGCGTCCAGGTCGGCGAAGCGCGGCGAGACGAAGGCGTCCCGCGGGTCCTCCCGCGCGCAGATGACCGGCAGCGCCATCCCCGCCGGCAGCTCCACCGGGACGTCCTTCATGGAATGCACGGCGATGTCGGCGCGGCCGTCGTACATGGCCTGCTCCAGCTCCTTGACGAACAGCCCCTTGCCGCCCACCTTGGCCAGGGGCGCATCGAGGATGCGGTCGCCCTTGGTGGTCATGCCCAGCAGCTCCACCTCGAGGCCGGGATGGTGTCGCTCGAGCTCGCGCTTGACAAATTCGGCCTGCCAGAGGGCCAGCAGGCTCTTGCGGGTGGCGATGCGGATGGTGGTTTTAGACATAGTCCAGGTCACGATATAATCGGGTGGATTGTGCCCTGCACCCTGGGCGGGCAAGGGCGTAAAGCGGGTATCTTACGCCATACCCGCCACTCGATGAAAAAGCCCCCGCCGGAGGGGTCGCGAATGATTGCCAGATTGCTGCTGCTGATCGCGGCCCTGCAGGCCGCCAACCTCTGCGCCGCCGAGCTGCCGGAAGTGACCGACCTGCGCGCGGAAGCACGCGCCGCGCGCGCCGGGGGCGTTCCCATCCTGCTGCTGGTCAGCTCCGAGTACTGCGGCTACTGCCGGTTGGTGAAGCAGAACTTCCTGATCCCGATGCAGGGCAACAGGGGCTACCGCGACAAGGTCCTGTTCCGGGAGCTGAACCTCGGCCGGTCCGTGGTGGTGGACTTCGACGGCGGCAATGTCAGCGCCGTTGAGCTGGCCTCCCGCTACCAGGCGACCTTCACCCCCACGGTCCTGTTCCTCGATGCCGAGGGGCGCGAGGTCGCCCCCCGCGTCCTGGGCATCACCAGCGAGGCGTTCTACGGCGGTTTCCTCGACGAGGGCATCGATACCGCCCTGGCCCGGATCAGGGCGCGGGTTGCCGAAGCAGCCGCCGCAGCCCCGGCAGGTGACGGCGGCTGACGCCCAGCCGCTCCTCCTGGCCCCGCAGGCGCACGCTCCAGCGCCCCAGCGCATCCTTCTCCAGCGCCTCCAGGTGCGCCGTCGACACCAGGGCGTTGCGGTGGATGCGCACGAACTGCTCGCCGAGCTCCTCCTCCAACTGCTTCAGCGACTCCTCGATGAGGTAGCGCCGCTCGCCGCAGGCGACCGTCACGTACTTCTGCTCGGCCTGGAAATAGGCCACGTCGGCCACCGCCACCCGCCGCACGCCGCCGCGCACCGTGACGCTCAGGTGGGTGCGCGCGCCCGCCTCCGTCGTCTGCAGGGCCTGCAGCTGGCTGCGCAGGGGCCGGCGGGCATGGCGCAGGGCCTCGGCCAGCCGCTCGATGCGCACCGGCTTGAGCAGGTAGTCCACCGCCCGGGCCCGGAAGGCCGCCAGGGCGTGCTCCTCGTGGGCGGTGGTGAAGATGACCGCCGGCGGCCGCTCCAGCTCCGCCAGCTGCTCGGCCGCCGCCAGTCCGTCCAGCACCGGCATGCGGATGTCCATCAGCACCACCTCCGGCTCCAGCCGCGCCACCGCCGCCACCGCGGCGGCGCCGTCCGCGGCCTCGCCCACCACCTGGCAGCCGTCCAGCCGCTCCACCAGGCGGCACAGCCGGGCGCGCGCCAGGGGTTCGTCATCCACCACCAGGATCCTCATGCCCCGCCGCCCAGCGGCCAGCACAGCCGCACTTCGTAGACACCCTCGCGCTCGGCGGCCTCCAGGCAGGCGGCGCCGCCGTAGAGGGCCCGGAGGCGGGCGCGGATGTTGTCCCGGGCCACCCGGTTGCCGTCGTGGTGCGGCGCCGCGGCGGGAGGCACCGGGTTGCTCACCCACAGGCAGACCCGGCCCCGCTCGAGCCCGCCGCGGATGGTCATCACACCGCCCCCGGCCAGCGGCTCGATGCCGTGGTAGACCGCGTTCTCCACCAGGGGCTGGAGGGTCAGCAGCGGTACCCGCGCCGTGTCCGGCACGCCCTCGATGCGCCACTCCACCCGCAGCCGATCCCCCAGCCGCAGCTGTTCCATCTCCAGGTAGCGGCGGCAGAGCGCCAGCTCATCGGCCAGGGGCACCACGTCCACGCCATGCTGCAGGCTGGCCCGGAACAGCTCCGCCAGGTCCTCCAGGGCGCGCTCCGCCTGGTCGGCATCGATGCGAATCAGGCTGGCGATGGTATTGAGGCTGTTGAACAGGAAATGGGGGCGGATGCGCGCCTGCAGCGCCTCGATGCGCGCCCGGGCCTCCGAACGCAGGCGCCGCCGCCACTCCTCCTGCAGGTAGAGATAGCGCAGCACCAGGATGGAGACGATGGCGGCGATGGCGAGATTGCGCCCCAGGAAGGCCAGCCGCCCCTCCCCCGCCTCGATCCACTCCGGCAGCAGCTCCACCGCCAGCAGGCTGCCCAGCCCGGTCAGCACCAGGACCAGCCCCAGGCACAGCACCACCACCCAGGCCGGGCGCAGCCGGTGCAGGGCGGGACGCGCCACGCACAGCACGGCGGCCGCGGCCAGCGCCACCCACTGCACGAACAGGGAGGTGAGCCCCAGTTCCTCCCAGCCGCCACGGGCCGGCAATCCGGCCAGGACCAGCAGGAAGGCCAGCAGCTCGGCGCTGACCACCAGCACGAAGATGCTGCGCACGGCGCAGAAGTCGGGCAGAAAGCCGGCGTCATCCACCTCCATCCCGGGAAGTTCTCCTTTCATGACTCCATTCTGGCCCACCCACGGGCAGGCGCAAGCCACCCCATCACAGGACCCCGCGCCTGCCGGAGTACAACTGGTATAATTTCCATCTTTCATCCTCTGACGGCGGCAGGAATACCCGATGCAAGACCAAGGCAGCACTTCCAAGCTCTGGGGGGGGCGCTTCAGCGAGTCCACCGACGCCTTCGTGCAGGCGTTCACCGCTTCGGTGGAATTCGACCGGCGCCTCTACCGCCACGACATCGCCGGCTCCATCGCCCACGCCACCATGCTGGCCCGGGCGGGGGTGCTGACGGAGGCCGAGCGCGACCTCATCATCGAGGGGCTGGCCGCCATCCGCGAGGAGATCGAGCACGGCGAGTTCCCCTGGTCCACGGCGCTGGAGGACGTGCACATGAACATCGAGGCGCGCCTCACCGACCGCATCGGGGCCGCCGGCAAGAAGCTGCATACCGGGCGCTCGCGCAACGACCAGGTGGCCACCGACATCCGCCTCTGGCTGCGGGAGGAGATCGACGCCCTCCTGGCCGAGATCCGGCGCCTGCAGGAGGGACTGCTGGGACTCGCGGAGCGGGAGGCGGCCACGGTGATGCCCGGCTTCACCCACCTGCAGACCGCCCAGCCGGTCACCTTCGGCCACCACATGCTGGCCTGGTTCGAGATGCTGGAGCGCGACCACGGCCGGCTCACCGACGCCCGCCGGCGGGTGAACGTGATGCCGCTGGGCGCCGCCGCCCTGGCCGGCACCAGCTACCCCATCGACCGGGCCTACACCGCCGAGCTGCTGGGCTTCGACGCCCCGGCGGAGAACTCCCTCGACGCGGTCTCCGATCGCGATTTCGCCATCGAGTTCTGCGCCGCCGCGGCGCTGGTGATGACCCACCTGTCACGCTTCTCCGAGGAGCTGGTGCTGTGGGCCTCGGCCCAGTTCGACTTCATCGACCTGCCCGACCGCTTCTGCACCGGCTCCAGCATCATGCCGCAGAAGAAGAACCCCGACGTGCCCGAGCTGGTGCGCGGCAAGACCGGGCGGGTGAACGGCCACCTGGTGGGGCTGCTGACCCTGATGAAGTCCCAGCCCCTGGCCTACAACAAGGACAACCAGGAGGACAAGGAGCCGCTGTTCGACACGGTGGACACCCTGAAGGGCTCGCTGCGGGCCTATGCCGACATGGTGCCGGCCATCCGGGTGAAGGCCGGGGCCATGCGCGAGGCGGCCCGGCGCGGCTTCTCCACCGCCACCGATCTCGCCGACTACCTGGTGCGCAGGGGCCTGCCCTTCCGCGACGCCCACGAGGTGGTGGGCAAGGCGGTGGCCCACGGGGTGGCCAGCGGCCGCGACCTGGCGGAGATGGACCTGGACACCCTGCGCGGCTTCTCCGCCGCCATCGGCGAGGACGTCTACGCTGTCCTGACCCTGGAGGGCTCGCTGGCCGCCCGCGACCACCTCGGCGGCACCGCCCCCGACCAGGTCCGCGCCGCCATCGCCCGCGCCCGGGGGCGGATATCCCGGTAACCAGCCTCAGGGCGCAAACCCTTTGATATCCGCAGATTACACAGATTACACAGATGATCGATTCCAGCAGGATTGACAGGCGCTCGCATCAGTGGCCCGGGAGAACCGGGATGGAGTATCACAGTCGTATCTGCGTAATCTGCGTAATCTGCGGATACATACAGACTGACCAGCCATGACCAGAGACAGCCTCGAGAACCTGCGCCGGCAGCTGGCGGAATTCGCCCTGGAGCGGGACTGGGACCAGTTCCACTCGCCCAAGAACCTCTCCATGGCCCTCATCGCCGAGGCCGCCGAGCTGGTGGAGCACTTCCAGTGGCTGACCCAGGCCCAGAGCAAGACCCTGCCGGCGGAGAAGCTGGAGGCGGTGAGCCTGGAGCTGGCGGACATCCTGCTCTACACCATCCGCGCCGCCGACATGCTGGGCGTGGACCTCATCAAGGCCGCCGAGCGCAAGATCGCCATCAACCACCAGCGCTACCCCGCCCACCGGGTGCGCGGCGACGCCCGCCGGGCCTCCGAGTACGAGGACTGACCGCCGACACCTTCCTGACATCCGCACCCCCGCGGGCTAAGCTATCGGGACCGGCGATCGTTACCGGTGGAGGTGCAGATGACCCGGCTCACCCTCGGCGCTACGGCACTGGAGCCCGCCGAACCCCTGTGGAAGCGGGCCCCGACCCGGGGCGACGACGGCCGCCCCCTCAGCGATTTCATGATGATCATCCCGGGGCTCTCCCGGCGGCCGGCCGAGCACCAGCAGCGCACCGTCGAGGCCCTGCGCGAGGTGCTGGAGGCCTATCACCGGGCGGTGGTGTTCGCCGATCTCAATCTCCGTCTCAATCTCCTGTGGGTCACCGTGCGGCCGATTCCCGGCATCTGCCTGGAACTGCCCGCCGCCCTGCACGCACGGGTGCCGGAGGCCAAGCTGGTGGCCGATCGCGGCCGCCATGCCCGGCGCTGACACCCGGGCGCGCGGTATGCCATGATTAGGTTGAAGGTCACCCATCCGGCTGCTTTCCAGGAGACAACGAGATGACCGAACGCATTCACGCACCCCAGGTCGGCGCCCCGGATCCCGAGCGGCGCAACTCTCTGATCGTGGAGGAGACGGACGAGGAGTTCGACTTCGCCGGGATGGAGATGCCGGAGACGGGAGCCTGCTACTTCAACGACACGGCCTACATGGAAGGCCAGTTCATCTGCAGCGGCTCGGAGCTCCTGGTCTGCACCCGTGGCGGCTGGCTCAGGGAGGGTTCCTGCGATCCCGACAACCCGGATTGAACCCCGCGGCCAATCCGTTATCGAATAGGGGGATATCCGGCTCCGGCTCGCAGGGCCGCCGACAGCACCACCACAACCCGCTCAACATGACCTCTAAGGGAATGGAACTGACGATGTACAAGACCAAGATCCTGGCCACCTCGGTGGCCCTCAGCATGGCCATCGGCCTGGGCGGCTGCGCCTATCCGCCCACCAAGGAACAGACCGGCACCGTCGTCGGCGGCGCCCTGGGCGGGGTGCTCGGCGCCCAGGTGGGCAAGGGCTCCGGCCGCACCGCCGCCATCATCGTGGGCACCCTCGCCGGCGCCATGATCGGCGGCAGCGTGGGCCGCACCATGGACGAGCAGGACCGCCGCAACGCGGCCTACGCCCTGGAGAGCCAGCGCACCAACCAGCCCTACAGCTGGCGCAACCCCGACTCGGGCAACGAGTACACGGTCACCCCCACCCGGACCTACGAGACGGCGGGCACCCCGTGCCGCGAGTTCACCACCGAGGCCTACATCGACGGCCGGCGCGATACCGTCTACGGCACCGCCTGCCGCCAGCCCGACGGCACCTGGCAGATGCGTAACTGACCGGACTACGGGGGACAGTTTACTTAATTGCCCTGAGGATCAATTCAGCCTTGATACTGAATCACTGGAAATTAAGTAAACTGTCCCCCGTAATTCCATAAAAAACGGGGCCGCGGATCGAAATCCGCGGCCCCGTCCATCTGGCAGGCAGTCGCGAAACCCTACTTGATGGCTTCTTCGGCCGAATCGCTCTCGCCCTTGTTGTCGGTCCAACTCAGCTTCAGGGTATCGCCGGCCTTGGCGCCCTTGAACATGAAGGAGATGTAGGGGTTCTGGGAGATGGAGCCGCCCCACTCGGCCAGCATCACCTGCTTGCCGTTGTGCTCGCACACCACTTCCTGGATGAAGTGGGCCGGAATGGCCTCGCCGGTCTTCTTGTCCTTGCGCAGACCGGTCTCCATGGGGTGCTTCATCAGCGCCTTCACCGTGGTCACGTCGCCGCTCAGGCTGGCGCGCATTTTGATCGTGTTCGCCATTGTCTTCGTTCCTCGTGTCGTGTTCGTATCAGCGGATTGCCGGGTTCGGTTCGGGTGATCAGCCGCCGCAGCCGCCGATGGTCACCTTCACTTCCTTGCCCGCCTGGAAGGTCTTGCCGTTGGCCTGCACCACGGCGATGACGTTGGAGGTCTTGGCCATCTTGATACGGGTGGACACGTAGGGCTCCGCGCCCGCACCCAGCTTCCAGCTGGAGGTCAGGGGGGTGTTGTTGCCTTCCGCGAAGATGCTGATGCTCTCCACGCCGGACATCTTGGCGGTGACGCTCACCGGCACCACGGCGCCGTTCTCGGCGATGTCCGGGGCCTTGATCTCGATGTCACCGCTGGCGGCGGCGTCGCCCGCGCCGTAGAGGGCGCCCAGGGCGTCGGCGACGCTCTTGGCCTCGAAGGCGGACTGGGGCCACGCGGCCAGCACGGCGCGGGGAGTGAGGATGCCTGCGCCCAGGGCCAGAGCGACGGATCCGCTGGCCAGGGCACCTTTCAGGAATACACGGCGCTTCATGTTCACAGTGACAATCTCCTCGGCAGTCTTGATTGTTATGTGGGTGAATGGTCACCGCTTACAGAGCAAACCTGATGCCAGGTTTTCTACCTGTTCAGAATCAATCGGTTGCGAGCTTCCGACACCTGCGGGCGGCACCAGGGATTGCAGATTGCAATGGCCGGTTATTGCAAATCGCGATGGACACGCCGGGCCGGGCGACCCGGCGCAGGCCGGGGTCAGCCGCCCCCCGACTCGTAGTGCTGCAGCTTGCGCCACAGGGTGGACTTGTTGATCCCCAGCGCGCGGGCGGTCTTTTCGCGGTTGCCCTCGAAGTGATCGAGCACCTTGAGGAGGTAGCGCCGCTCCAGGGTCTCGAGGGTGGGCAGGTCATAGTCGATGGCGCCGGTGGCCTCGCTCCCGGCCAGCCCCTCCAGTGTCAGCACCGGGCCGTCCGCCAGGGCGATGTGCCGCTCCACCAGGTTGCGCAGCTCGCGCACGTTGCCGGGCCAGTCGTAGCCGAGCAGGCGCTGCATGGAGTCGGCGTCGAAGCCCTGCACCTCGCGGTGGTACTGGGCATTGAAATGATCGATGAAGTGCCGCACCAGGAGGGGGACGTCCTCGGGATGCTCGCGCAGGGGCGGCAGGTTGATGGTGACCACGTTCAGGCGGTGGTAGAGATCGTGGCGGAACCGGCCCTCGCGCACCATCTGGTCCAGGTTGCGGTTGGTGGCGGCGATGAAGCGCACGTCGATGGCCGTGGGGCGCACCCCGCCCACGCGGGTCACCTGCTGCTCCTGGACCACCCGCATCAGCTTGGTCTGCATGGCGTCGGAGATGTTGCAGATCTCGTCCAGGAACACGGTGCCGCCGGAGGCCGCCTCCAGCAGCCCCTGCTTCGTCCCCACCGCGCCGGTGAAGGCGCCCTTCTCGTGGCCGAACAGCTCGCTCTCCAGCAGGGTGTCGGTGAGCGAACCGCAGTCGATCACCACGAACGGCCGCTCGGCGCCGCTGCCCGAGGTGTGGATGGCGCGGGCGGCCAGCTCCTTGCCGGTGCCCGACTCGCCCTGGATGATCACGTGGCAGCGGATGTCGGCAATCTTCCCGATGGTGTGGAAGACCTTCTGCATGGCCTGGCCGCGGCCGATCATGCCGAAGCGCGCGCGCTCGTCGGAGAGCTGGCGGCGCAGCAGCATGTTCTCCCGCCGCAGGCGGGCCCGTTCCAGGGTCTTCTCCACCAGCAGCCCCAGCTCCTCCATGTCGTAGGGCTTCTTGATGAAGTCGGTGGCCCCCCGTTTCATCGCCTCCATGGCGCTGTCGACGCTGGCATAGCCGGTGACCATGATCACCGGCACCTCGGGCGCCTCGCGCCGCAGCACCTCCAGCAGCTCGAGCCCCGACAGGCCGGGCATCTTCAGGTCGGTGACGACGATGTCGGCGCCATGCTCGCGGAACCAGGCCAGCGCCGCCGCGGGGTCCTGGAACGCCCGGCAGCCATAGGGCGCATCGGCGCAGAAGCGCAGCATCAGCTCCCCGGCGCGCGGGTCGTCATCGATGAACAGCAGCGTGGGCTTCATGGTTATGAATCGGTTGATGGATTGGTTGATGGACAAGGGATAAAGGATAAAGGTTCTGGATCCAGGAATCAGGGCTCAGACGCAAAGCCCGAAGCGCGTTGGGCCGGATTCATCCGGCCGGCCAGGGCGACAAGGCCGGCGCCGTTGTGCGGATGAATCCGCACCTGATGTCTACAATCCTTGTCCCTTGTCCAAATCCCGTCTATTCGGAACCGTCCGCGTCCGGCGGCAGCCGGATCGTCGCCACGGCGCCGCCGCCGGCGCGGTTCTCCAGGGTCAGGGTGCCGCCGTGGTGCTCCACGATGCCGAGCCCGATGGAGAGCCCCAGACCGGTGCCCTGCCCCACCGGCTTGGTGGTGTAGAAGGGGTCGAAGAGGCGGTCCCGGTCCGTCTCCGGCAGCCCCGGTCCGCGATCGGCCACGCTGATTACCAGCGCCCCGTCCCCGGCCCGCGCCGCCACCTCCACCATGCTCTCCGCGGGACTCGCCTGTACCGCGTTGAGCAGCAGGTTCACCAGCACCTGCTGCAGCTGGCCGCGATCCCCCACCAGTTCGAGGCCGGGCGCCGACCCGGCCTGCAGCCGCACCCGGGCACGGGCAGCCACCTGGCGGGCCAGGTCGAGGGTCTCCTCCAGCCACGGCCCCACCTCGAAGCGCTCGCGCCGCGGCGGCACCTGGCGGGCGAAGTTGAGGATGTCGCGCACGATGCGCGAGGCGCGCAGGGTCTCCTCACGGAGATCGCGCAGGTCCTGGCGTGCCCGCTCGGCCCCCTCCGGCAGGCCGCGCTCGGCCAGCTTGGCCAGCTGCAGGATATTGTTCAGGGGATTGTTGATCTCGTGGCCGATGCCGGCGGCCAGCTGTCCGACGCTGGCGAGCTTGGCGCTCTGCGTGGCCATCCGCTCGGCATGGTCCCGCTCCTGGCGCGCCCGCTCCAGGGTGTCGGCCATGTAGTTGAAGGACTCCTCCAGCTCCCGCACCTCGTCCATCCCCCCCACCGCGACCCGCCGCCGGCGGTCGCCGTCGGCGAACGCCTTGAGCCCGGCGGCGAGGCGCACCACCGGCGCGGCCACCGTGCGCGCCGCGGCGGTGCTGAACAGCAGCGCCAGCAGCACCGCCAGCCCGGCGAAGGCCCAGATGGCCAGGCGGATGCCGGCGAAGGGCGCCCCCAGGGCCTGCAGGTCCACTCCCATGGCCACCACCCAGCTCACCAGCTGATCCGGGTAGGGCAGGAACTCGGTGTAGTAGACCGCGCGGCCGGCGCCGCGGTCCTCCACCAGGCCGAAGGGCCGTTCCGCCACCGCCCGCGACAGTCGCCCGCCGAGCACGCCGTCCATGTGCTCCGCGGGGGTCTTGGGATCGGAGAAGCGGCTCCCGCCGGCGTCGTCGAACAGCAGCACCCCGTCCCGGGCCGGGTCGTCGGGGTTGAGCTCGGCGATGAGCAGCTGGCCCTGGTAGACCCGCGGGGCGAAGTCGAGAATGTGGTCGATGTGCTCGCCGCGGATGTTCACCGCCAGGTAGCCCAGCCGCTCCCCCTCCGCCTCCAGCGGCAGGATGTAGTCCAGCAGCGGGAGACTCTGCCCCGCCTCCCGGCGCGCGATCCGGCTCTGGGGCAGCAGCGTCACCGTGACCTCCCCCGCCGGCAGCGCCTCCAGCCCGGCCACGAACTCGGCGTTGTTGAGCTCCACTTCGGCGTAGGGATAGCTCTCGATGCCGTCGAAGACGTTGGGGCTGCGGCGGCGGTTCTCCACCTTGACCAGGGTGTTGGCGCTGCGGTCCAGCACCCGGATGATGGCGAAGCCGGGAACGATGCCCTGGAAGGTGCCCAGGAACCCGGCCAGCCGCGCCGTGCGCTCGAAGAAGTCGGGGTGCAGGTCGCCGCGGGCGGCGGTGGCCATCACCGGCAGGTAGTCCTGCAGGGCCGGAACGGTGGCCAGCCCGCGCAGGATCTCCTGGTCGCTCTGCAGCCGGCGGCTGATCTCGCCCACCACGGTGTTGAGGGTGGCGCCGATGTCCTCGGCCACCCCCTCGCGGTAGACCACCTCGCTGTAGCGGGTCGCACCGAGGGTGAGTGCCGTCAGCGGCACCACGGTGGCGAGCAGGATCCAGAGCAGCAGATGGGTCTTCAGGCGCACGGCCCGGCCTCGCGGGATGGGGGTCTACCCGCGAGGATAGGCCAAGGGCGGCCGCGGCGGCCAGCACCCCGGCCCCCGATGGTGTCCCGCGCCTCAGCGCCCGATGCGGTAGTGGGTGTCGAGGTACTCCAGCAGGGTGGTGCGCTCGGCCTCGGTGAGCGGCACCACGTGGCGGATGCCCATGTAGGTGTCCATCAGCCCCAGGCTCGGGCGCCAGTCGCTCTTGCGCGCCAGCAGGATGCGCTTGGCGTCGTGGCAGGCGAGGCAGCGCTCGCGCAGCAGCCGCGCGCCCTCGCTCTCGGCCGCCGCCAGCTTGCCGCTGGCGAGCGCCGCGGCGCGCTCGGCGTCCACCTCCGCCTTGCGGCGGATGATGCTGGCGAAGCGCAGGTAGCAGACCTCGCCCCGCTCCACCCGCTCCACCCCGCGCCGGGCGTCCACGTTCACCAGCTGCTCGGTGAACACGCCCGCGGGGCTCAGGCGGTTGATGTTGTAATTGTAGGTCTCGGAGAAGAGCACTCCCCCGGCGCGGCTGAGCGCCATGGCGAAGGGTCCGCCGGTGTCGCCCGGCAGGGGATACTCCCGGAGCGTGCCCTCCGCGTCGAGGCGGCCGATGAGGTTGCGGGTGTTGTCGATGAACCAGAGCACCCCCTCCTCGTCCAGGGCCATCTGCTGGACGAAGGACTCGGCGGGAAGGGGGAAGCGGGTGAGGGTGCCGTCGGGATCGAGGCGCTCGATGCCCTGGCGGCAGCGGTCCGAGAACCAGAGCCGGCCGGCGGGATCGGGGGTGATGTTCATGGGGCAGCTGCCGGCGCGGCGCAGCAGCTCGCGGCGGGTCCCGTCGCGGCCGAGATGGACGATGCGCCCGGCCGCCTGGTCCATGCCGCCCTCCTCCACGGCCGGCTCCAGGACGGTGAGCCACACCCCGCCGTCGGCGGCCGGCGCCATGGCGGTGGGCCAGCCCCGCTCGATGATGTAGTTGCGGATGGCGCCGTCCGGGTCGAGGCGCCCCACCCGTGCCGGGTCGTTGCCCTCCAGGAACCAGACGCCCTGCTCGCCGTCCACCCAGATGCGCCAGGGGTGGGGATGGTGGCCCGCCAGCGGGTACTCGGTGATGCGCCCGTCGGGCGCGAGGCGGCCGAGCTTGCCGCCGTACATCTCCACGAACCAGAGGTTGCCCGCCCCGTCCAGGGCGAGGTCCGCCGGCTCCGCCGCCGCCGTGGGCAGGGGGTAGGCGGTCACCGTGCCGTCGGGGGCGAGGCGCGAGACGGCGTTGTTGTCCCCCTCGGTGAACCAGACCCCGCCCTCGGCGTCCTCCACGAAGGCGTAGGAGCCGAAGGGCCGGCACGCCTCGGCGTTCGCCGCCGCCAGCAGCAGGGCCCCCAGCAGCAGCCATCCCGCAAATCTTCCGTTCATGGTCCTGCCTCCTCATATGGATTGCATCGACTTCGGCCCACGCCGCTGTCAGGAAAAGCCTTGACCACGAAGGACACGAAGAGCGCGAAGAAGCCGAAAGGCCGCGCTGTCGTCCCCCGCCAAGGCCCGCGGGAACCACGGCCCGTCTTTACCTCCGGGACCAGGCATCATGCCCGTCCCGCTTGCCTTCGTGTCCTTCGTGGTGAACTGCTTTCACGGGTTGCGATGCAACCCATGGGGTCTGCACGGTTCAGAAGTTCCAGTTGAGCTCCGCCCGCAGCAGACGCCCCTCGTCGCGCCAGAAGAAGCCGCTGCGGTAGCGGCGGTCGAAGAGGTTGTCGCCGGCCAGGGTCAGCTCGAAGTCCCCGAGGCGCCCCACCAGGGTGGCGTCGAGGGTGGCGTAGGCCTCCTTGCGCCAGTCGTGGCCCGCCGCGTCGGTCCCGGTGTTGGCCTCGTCGGTCCAGCTGGCCGCGACAAAGCGGGCCAGCAGCCGTCCCGACCAGCGCCCGGCGCCGCTCCATTCCAGCCCCAGGTTGAGCTTGTGGCGGGGCATGTCCGGCAGTTCGTTGCCCACGTAGGCGGGGTGCGCCGCGTCACGGGTGATGCGGGTGCGGTTGAAGGTGTAATTGAGCGTGGCGTCCCAACCCGGGCCCAGCGCCCGGCGCGCCTCCAGCTCCAGGCCGTTGGACTCGGCCGCGCCGATGTTCTGGTACTGGCGCACCACCGGGGTGCCGTAGTCCACGATGAGGGGACCGATCTTGTCGCGCCAGCGGGTGTGGAAGGCGGTCGCCTTGAGGGTCGCGCCGGCGGCGGTCTCGTGGGCCAGGGTGAGATCGACCGTCAGCGAGTGCTGCGGCGAGAGCTCCGGGTTGGGCAGGAACCAGCTCGCCTCGTTCAGCTCCGTGTAGTAGAGCTGGCCGGGGGTGGGGGGCAGGAAGCCGGTGCCCACGGAGGCGCCCAGGCCGGTGCGCGGGGAGAGGCGCCAGTCGAGGGCGGCCTTGCCGTTGAGCGCCCGGAGGTTGACCGCGTCGCCGCTGAAGGCGGCCGGCTCGGAGGCGGCGTTGTAGACCTCGATGCCGTGGTAGCGGTAACGATCGTGGCGCAGTCCCAGGGTGAGCCGCACCGGCTCCGCCAGCGCGCCCTCCCAGCCGGCGGCCAGGGCCAGATTGTCGGTGGTGGCGCGCAGCCGGAAGGACTCGCTGCCGCCGGGCTCGTCGAGAATGCGATCCTCGCCCCGCTCGCGGCTCGCCGAGAGCGTGGCGGTCAGCGTGCCCCGGGCCAGATCGAGATCCGCCCCCAGCTCCCCCTCGCCGGTCCGGCTGTCGGTGAAGAAGCGCAGCGCCGGCTCCAGTCCCGCCCCGGCGAGACCGGTGCCGGCATCCTTCAGCGCCTCGTCGGCATAATCGCGCCAGCCGAGGCGCCCGTCGATGCGCAGTCCCGGATGCGGCTCCCAGCGCCCGCTGGCCCGCAGCGCCGTCTCGCGATCGTCCCACCACCAGTGGGGACGCCCCAGGTTGGCCAGGTTGTTGCGGTGCTTGAGGTTCAGCTCCAGCGCCGCGCCCGCGCCGCGCCAGCCGGCGGTGGCGTCGATCAGGGTCTTCTCGTAGCGCTCCTCCTCCACCGTCACGTTGTAGGCGTAGGGGGAGTCGGTCACCCGCCGGAAGCCGTCCACCAGCCGGTACTCGGCCAGGCCGCTGAAGGAGAGGGCCCCCGCGGCGCGGCTGCCGGCCAGGCGCCCGAAGCGGCTGCCCGAGGAATCGACCCCGGCGGTGAGGCTGCGGCGGCCCTCGGCGCCCGCCCGCCGGGTGGTCACCACCACCGCGCCGCCCATGGCGTCGGCGCCGAAGCGGGCGGAGGCCGCCCCGCGCCGGATCTCCACCCGCTCCACCTGCTCCGGGCGCACCTGGCCCATCTCCTCCACGGTGACCGTGAAGCCGTCCAGCACGAACACCACCCCGCGCACCCCGCGCATGGTGACGTTGCCGCCGGTCACGTCGAGCCCCACCCGCGAGCGCAGCAGGGTGACGAGATCCGCCGGCCGCTCGCGGGCGATCTCCGCGGCGGTGATGACCGTCACCGCCCCGTTCTCCGCCACCGCCAGCGGCGCGGCCAGCAGCAGCCACAACCCCAGCCAGCGTCTCACCAGAGGTAGTCCCCCAGGCGGCGGCGGAAGCTCCAGGCGGCGAGCGGCGCCAGCAGGACCACCGCCGCCGCCAGCCCCAGCAGGATGGCGCCCGTGGCCAGGTGCGGCTGGGACGGGTCGTAGGCGCCGCGCAGCCCCTCGGCGAGGTAGGTGGTGGGAAGCAGCAGGGCCAGCTGGCTGAAGGGAGGGCCGAGCATGGCGTGGGAGTAGAAAGTGCAGCCGAAGAAGGTCATGGGCATGAGCAGGAAGGAGAACAGCTCCTGGCCGCGGTCGGGGGTGGCCGGCAGCAGCAGCACCACCAGGCTGAGCAGGGAGAAGAACGCGGAGCCGCCCACCGCCAGGGCCAGGGGCAGCAGCAGCCCCTCCGGACGCAGCCCCAGGATGGCCCACACCAGCAACGCCACGATGGTGGCGCTCAGGGTGCCGTAGAGGACGCCGCTGACCACCTTGGCCACCAGCAGCTGGCGCAGGGAGACAGGCGCCAGCAGCCACCCCTCCAGGGTGCGGAAGTAGTAGCCGGAGACCAGGGTGCCGCCCACGGCGCCGAAGGGAGCGGTCATGATGGCGATGGCCACGATCCCCGGTCCCATCACCGCCGCGTAGCCGGGACCGTTGCCGCCGGCGAGCATGCCGCCCACCACGTAGCCGAAGACGTAGAGGTAGACCGCCGGCTGCACCACCAGCCGCGCCAGGGTCAGGCGCAGGGAACCGAGGTCCGCCAGCAGGTGGCGATGGAGCAGGGCCAGGGTGAAGTGCATGATCAGCCCTCCCCCACGGCGCGGCGGAAGGCCGCCTCCACCACCCGGTCGGTGCGCACCCCGGCCGGCCGCGCCACTTCCTGCAGCCGCCCGTCATGGAGCACCGCGGTGCGATCGCAGAGACGTTCCACCTCGTCGAGATCGTGGCTGGAGAGGAACACCGTGCCGCCTCCGGCGCGGAATTCGGTGATGGCCCGCCACACCCGCGTGCGCACCGCCGGGTCGAGGCCGCTGGTGGGCTCGTCCAGCACCAGCAGCCGTGGCGCGGTGAGGAACGCCTTGGCCAGCATCACCTTGCGCCGGGTGCCGCCCGAGAGCTGCATGATGCGCGCGTCGGCCTTTGCTGCCAGTTCCAGGGTCTCCAGCCACCGCTCCACCCGTGGGGCGAAATCCCGCCGCGGCAGGCCGGCGTAGCGGCAGTGGAACTCGAGGTTGCGGCGCACGGTGAGCTCGTTGTCGAGGTTGTTCTCCTGGGGCACCACGCCGAGCCGGCGCTTCACCGCCACCGCCTCGCGGCGCGGATCGCGGCCCAGCACCCGCACCCGCCCGGCCGTGGGGCGCAGCAGGGTGGTGATCACCTTGATGAGGGTGCTCTTGCCGGCGCCGTTGACCCCCAGCAGGCCGAAGATCTCCCCCTCCGCCACCGTGAGGCTCACCCCGTCCAGGGCGCGCAGCCCGCCCGGGTAGTCGCGCACCAGCCCCTCGATGTCGATGGCCGCCACCGTCACCCCTCCACCAGGGCGCACAGGGGCGCCGGCAGCTCCCCGACCGGCGCCACCTCATCCAGCAGCGCCTGCAGCCGGGCCGTGGTCTCGCGCTTGAAGCGGCAGAAGGCGCCGTCGGCGCCCGCGATGCCGCCACCGCCCGCCGCCGCCACCGCCGGGCACTCGCCGCCGCAAAGATGGCTCGCCTCGCAGGCCCGGCAGGCGGGGCGGGCCGCCACGGTGTTGGCCGCCAGGCGCGCCTGCACCCGGGCGAATTCGGGTCCCGGAAAGTCCCCATCGTGGACGCAGCCCATGCGGAACGCCGCGTTGCCCACGAAATGGTCGCAGGGGTAGACGGCGCCGTCGGCGGCCACCGCCACCACCGCCTCGCCGGCGGCGCAGGGGCGCTCGCGCACCGTGCCCTGCACGCGATGGGCCAGCAGCGGGTAGAGGGCCTCGCCTCCCAGGGGGACATGACCGGTGAGGGCGCGGGCCAGGGCCTCGCGGTGGAGGGTGTCGAAACCCGCCACCAGGGCGGCCAGGGCCGGTTCCGGCCAGGGGGTGGCGCCGAAGTCGGGCACCAGGCGCAGGGAGACCGGCCCCAGGCCCGCCAGGTGTCCGGCGCTATCGGCCAGCCGTGGGGCGCTCTCCGGGGTCACCGTGGCGCGCAGCCCGAAGGGGACGCCGGCGGCCCGCAGCCGCTCCAGCCCGGCGCACACCCGGGCGTGGACGCTCCCCCGGCCGCGGCGAAAGCGCCGGGCACGGTCGGTGACCGCCGCCTCGCCGTCCAGGCTCACCGCCAGGAAGTCCACGTGGCGGGTGACGAACTCCAGCGCCCGCCCCTCCAGCAGGGTGCCGTTGGTGGTCAGGGCGAAACGGACCTCCACCCCGGCCGTCTCCCCGAGGCGCCGCCCCAGCAGCACCGCCGCCTCCAGCAGCGGCAGGTTGAGCAGCGGCTCGCCGCCGAAGAAGGAGAGGGTGAGGCGCGGACCGGCCAGGGGCAGCAGCCGCTCCAGGGCGCGCTTCAGGGTCGTTGCCGCCATGCGTTGGGCGGGAGCGCCATAGCTGCCGCCGTCCGCATAGCAGTAGCCGCAGCGCAGGTTGCAGGCCTGGGCCACCAGCAGGGTGACGTTGGCGAGGCGGGCGGGCCTGGTGGCGGTGCCGGACACGTTCAGCCCTCCCCGGCGATCAGTGACTTGAGCCGGGTCCGGCGCCCCGGGTCCCGCAGGATGGCGGCAAGGCCCCGGAGCACGTGCTCCAGCCGCCGGCGCTCCAGGTCGCAGTGGCGGGGATCGGGCTGCGCCGGGTCGCCGTGGAGGAAGTGACCGTGGGCATAGCAGCCGCCGCCGCAGAGGTAGCGGGCGAAGCAGCCGCGGCAGGGTTCGGCCGCGTCCACCCCCAGCACGGCGAAACGCGCCGCCACCCCGCCGAACTCGGCCGACGGCGCGGCCTCTTCCACGTGGCCCATGCGGAAGGCACCCACGCCGGCCAGGCCGTGGCAGGCATAGAGGCTGCCGTCGGCGGCCACGGCGAGATCGCGCCCGGCGTGGCAGTGGCGGTGGACCCGCTGGCGGCGCAGGATGCGCCCCATCAGCCCCAGCGCCTCGCCGTGCTGCAGCGGCGCCTCCAGGGCCCGCTCCGGGTCGCAGTGGATGGCGAGGTAGTCGGCCACGTAGCGCTCGTGCGCCGCATCGCTCAGGCGTGCCGGATGGCCCGGCGGGGCGAAGACCGGCGTCAGCCCCACCGCGTCGGCGCCGAGGGCGTTGAGGTAGGCGGCGGTTTCCCCGTAGCGTTCCGCGCCGGCCACGGTGAGGGTCCCCTTCACCGTGACCCGCGGCCCCTTGAGCGTGCGCAGGGCGCGCAGGGCAGCCACCGCCCGCCGGTGGCTGCCGGTGCCACGGCGGCTGCGGCGGTGGCGGTCGTGCACCGCCGGCGGACCGTCGAGGCTGACGGTGACGGTGGCGAAACGCGCCAGCAGCGCCAGCGCCCTGGCGTCCACCAGGGTGCCGTTGGTGGTCATGTGGAAGGCGATGCGGAAGCCGCGCTCGGCGGCCAGCCGCTCGCCGAAGGCCACCGTCCGCTCCACCACCGCGCGGTTGAGCAGCGGCTCGCCGCCGTAGAAGCTCACCGCGTAGTGCTCGCCCGGCTCGGTGAAGAAGCGGCGCAGGGCCGCCTCCGCCACTGCCGGGCTCATGCGCTGCACACTCCCCGCCGCCCTGCCGCCGTCGTTGTAGCAGTAGCTGCAGGCGAGGTTGCAGTCCTGGGCCACGTACAGGCACAGGCTGGTGGGTGCCGCGGGCAGCGGCGGCGCCGGGCGCAGCCGCTCGTGACGTTCCGCCTCCGCCGCCAGCAGCGCCGCGCCCCCGGGGCCGAGATCGGAGACGCTCAACGGCGACCGCAGCCCGGGCGGGAGCCGGTAGAGGGAGAAGGTGGCGGGGAAGAAGAGGATGTCCTCCCCCTCACCGCGGATGATGTGCGTCTGACTCAGCACCGCTCGCCTCCGGCCAGGTGGTGGTTCCGTAGCGGTGGGAGATGGCCCCCGCCAGCCGCTCCTTCAGGGCGTCGCGCCGGGCCGGGTCGGCCATCACGGCGGCCAGCTCCGGCAACAGCGCCTCCACCACCGTCCTGATGTAGAGGCAGTGACGCTCCACGGGCGCGGCCAGGTCGCCGTGCTGCGACCAGGCATGCTTCACGCAGGCGCCGCCGCAGAGGTAGCGGGCCCAGCAGTCGCGGCAGGCGGGCCGATCGTCCACGGTCAGGTCGATGAAGCGCTGGCGCAGCTGCTGGTACCGCGGCCTCCGGGTGAGCTCCGGGTCGGCCACGCTGCCCATGCGGAAGGACTCCTCCCCCACGAAGCGGTGGCAGGGGTAGACGTCGCCCTCGGCGGTCACCGCCAGCAGGTTGCTGCCGGCGTTGCAGTGGTAGAGGGCGTGGCTGCGGGAGATGAGGTAGAACAGGATGTAGAAGGGGTATTCGAAGGCCACCGCCTGGTCGCCCTCCAGGAAGCTCTTCAGTCCCTTGCGGTTGACCTCCACGATCTGGGCGAGGAATTCGCGGTACTGGGCGTCGTCCACGTGCAGGGGGTGCCCGGGGGGCACGTCCACGTCCACCAGGCCGATGCCCCCGGAGCCGAAGGCGTCCAGGTGGTCGAATATTTCCTCCACCCGGTCGTAGCTGCGGCTGGTGACGATGCTGCGGAAGGCCCAGTTGAAGCGCCCGTCTCCGGTGAGGCGGCGGATGTTGCGCTCGGCGGCGGCGTGGACGCTGTGGCCGGACTTGCTCAGGCGCTGGGCGTCGTTGATCTCCGGCGGGCCGTCGAGGCTGAAGGTGACGTTGTCGATGTGGTCGCGGAAGAACTCGCGGATCTTCTCGTTGTAGATGGTGCCGTTGGTGACAATGCCCAGCGACACGTCGGCGCGGCCCCGCTCCCGGTGCTCGCCGCAGAGCTCGGCGGTGCGGCGCATGAGGGGGAAGTTCATCAGCGGCTCGCCGCCGAAGAAGGTGAGGAAGTGCTTGCCGTCGCGCTCGCCGTAGAAGGTGGCGAAGGTCTGCTCCAGGGTCTCCTCGCTCATGTTGCAGCGGTTGCCGTACTCCCCCTCGTCACCGTAACAGTAGCTGCAGCGCAGGTTGCAGTCCTGGCAGACGAACAGGTAGAGGCCGGCCACCTTGTCGGTGATGTCCGCCGGTGCGCGCAGGGGCTTGGCCGGCGGGGCGCGGCGGATGTACTCGGCGATGAAGCGTCCGGCCGCGGCCAGCCGCTCCCGCTCCGCTTCGTCCGCCGGCTCGATGCCGGCCTCCCGCCGCGCCAGCACCTTGCCGGTGCCGGCGTCGATGGCGAACACCGCCACCGGGAGGGTGAGAAAGAGGTACCAGCGGCCCTCGTGTTCGAAAGCGTGGAAATCCCCGGCGCGGGGCAGTGTCTCTTGCATGGTCGATTCCCTTCGTTGCAGTCGGCTCGCCCGGCCACGGGGCGCAGACTCTAACGGATTGTCAGTTCAGAAACGGTGGATCAGAAGCGGGGGCCGCAGCCGCACTTCATGCCACCCTGGGTGCCGCAGCAGGCACAGGCGGTCATCTCGTGGAACTCATCCTCGAATCCTTCCAGGGGCTCGAACTCGATCTCGACGATCTTCATTTCGCTCAGTTCCATAGTGTTCTCCTTAACGGTTGGGTGCCCTGTGGCCGGGCGAAAACGGTCGGTGCCGCCGCCGGGGCGGCGCCTCGAATCGGTCAATCACGGATCAGCCTTCAGAACCGGGCCGCCAACTCCAGCCACCAGCTGCGGCCGTCCAGGCGCTCGTACCAGAAGCCGTAGCCGGTCCCGTCGAAGACGTTGTCGACGGCGAGCGAGGCGACCCACTCGGGCCCGGCGCCGACCCGGAAGCTCCGCGACAGCTTCACGTCGGCCAGGAAGTGGCTGTCGGCCCGGGAGTACCCGGCGTTGCTGTCCTCGAAATAGCGCTCGCCCACGTAGCGGCCGATGACCTGGGCGGTGAGCAGTTCCGGGTTGTCGTAGGCGAGCCCGATGTTGAACTTGTGCCTGGGCGTGTTCGCGGTCCGGTTGCCCTCCAGGGCGGGATCGGAGGGGTTCTCGGTGATCTCCGAGTCGGTGTAGGTGTAGTTGAAGAAGGGCTGCCAGTACCGGCCGAGGCGGGTGTTCAACTCCAGCTCGAAACCGAGCACCCGCGTCTCCCCGAGGTTCTGGAACTGGGACTTGGTCCCCGTGCCGGTCTCCACTTCACCCCGGGCGATCTTGTCCTTGAAGGTGGTGTGGTAGAGCGCGGCGCTGCCGTCGAGGAAGCCGGCCAGCGACTCGAACTTGAGTCCCGTCTCGTAGGAGACGGCGGTCTCGGGCTCGAGGTCCGGGTTGTCGGCCCACATGCCGCCGCTGCGGTACTTGAGGCTGTTGGGGGCGGGGATGTAGGCGGTACCCGCGGAGGCATACAGGGCGAGCCCGTCGCGGAGCCGATAGCTGAGGCCCGCACGGGGCGTGAAGACCGCATCGTCCGCGTCGGGCTTGGCGGTTCCGTAGGCCTCGTAGTCGTAGTGCTCGTAGATGTCATAGCGGCCGCCGAGGGTCAGGGTGAGGCGGTCGAAGCGGTGCTCATCCTGAGCGAAGAGGCCATAGGTCCTGCTCCTGTGGCTCATCTCGCCCCACAGCTCGCCGTCGGGCCCGTACTCGCTGCTCGACCAGCGGCCATCCCACCAGACGCCGCCCAGGGTCAGGGTGTTGCCCTCTAGCGGGTGGAAATCGAGCTGGAGCTCGGCGCTGAAGGATTCCTCGTCCTCCCGGTCGTGGTAGAACTCCTCCAGCGTGCCCAGGTACTCGTAGTAGTCGTAGGTTCGCCTGGGCGCGGAGACATCGGAGTAGGCCAGCTTCGCCTTGAGCAGCTGCCCGCCGGCGAAGTGGTGGTTCAGCGCGGCGTCGAGCAGGGTGCCCTCCTGCTCGATCCGGTAGTTGGGGTGGCCTCCCAGCACCGCGCCCTCGTTCTCGAAATGGTGCACCCCCAGGGCGAGATCCGTGGCCTCGCCGGGCCACCAGGTCAGCCGGGCACTGACCTTCCGCTCGCGGGAGTCCCGGCCGTCCAGATCCCGGTAGTCGTAGTCGAACCAGTCGCGCCAGGGGGGCGGCGTCCCGGTGAGCTGAACGAAGCCGTCCGACTCATGCGCGCTGGCGGCCAGGAACAGGTCGAAATCCCCGGCCGTTCCGCCGGCCGACAGGGACAGCCCCCGGGCGGCGTGGGAGCCCGCCCCCGCACTGATGCGGGCGAAGGGTTCCCCGGCGCCCCGCTTGGTGATGACGTTGATCACCCCGCCCATGGCGCTCGGGCCGTAGAGCACCGAACCGGGGCCGCGGACCACCTCGATGCGATCGATGCTCTCCGGGCTCACCGCGTACCACAGGTAGCGACGGGTGATGGCCAGCGGCTCCACGGGCATGCCGTTGAGCAGCGACTGGGTGGTCGTCCCCGCGAAGCTCTGCCCCAGGCCGCGCAGGACGGGAATGCCAGCGGCCGCCGAGCCGGACATGTAGGTGAGATCCACCCCCGGCAGGCTGCGCAGCAGATCCTCGGGCTTGGCCGCGTGTTGCCGCGCTATCTCCTCGGCGGTGACCACCGACACGCTGGCGGGCACATCGATGACCTCGCGTTCCGTGCGGGTGGCCGTCACGGTGATCAGCCGCTGGGCGCCGGGAGCCGCCCCGGGGGCAGCCGCCGCGCTCTCCAGCCCCGGCCCCACCGCATAGCTCCCGGCGGCGGTGGCGCGGAATCCCAGGCCGGTGCCCGCCAGCAGGCGCCGCAGGGCCTGCTCCGGGGTGTAGCGTCCCTCCAGCCCCGGCGTCTCCAGCCCCGCCACCGCCTCGGCCGGGAACAGGATCTGGATCCCCGCCTGGGCGGCCAGTGACTGCAGGGCGCTGCCGAGCGGCTGCGGGCCGATGCGCAAGGCCTCGCCATCGGCGGCCAGGGCCACGACCGGCTGCAGCATCCACAGGCAGAGCGCCAACAGCACACCCGCTGCCGTCCTCATTCTTTTTCTCATGGTTTCCCTCGCGTCAATCACAGGCCGAACTGTCCGGTCTCAAACACGTACGACGAATAGGGCTATCAACCCCTGACCTGATCGCGGGAAATTTTTTTCGGGCTCGGGGTTATGCCCCGGCGACTGAGTTATTTGGCGCAGCGACGCACGGCCGGCGCCGGCCGGCGGCGGTTTCATCGCGCATTTTTTCTGGCACCGGCCTTGCATCAGTCATGGGCCGGTGCGGACACCGCGACGCCGGGAAGCGCGGGTTGTCCGTGGCAAAGGAGCTGACCAGACGCCGCCGTGAACCAGGACCGCAACCACACCCAGCGACTGCTGGCGCTCTATCGCGAGGCGCAGCGGGAGCTGCACGCCTTCCTCGCCGCCCGGTTGCACAACCGGGAGCAGGCGGCGGATGTGGCCCAGGAGGCCTTCGCCCAGGTGCTGGCGGCGGGTGCGGAGGGAAGCGTGGCCGATCTGCGCGGCTACCTGTTCCGCACCGCGGCAAACCTCAGCGTGGACGAGCTGCGGCGCCGGGAGGTGCGCAACCGCCATGCCGCCACCGCCGCCACGCTCGAGAACCCGGGCGGCCCGGACCCGGCCCGCACCCTCGCCGGCCGGGAACAGCTGGCGCTGCTCCGGCAGGCCATCGACGAACTGCCCCCACGTTGCCGCGAGGTGTTCCTGCTGCACCGCTTCAGGGAGCTGAGCTACCCGGAAATCGCCGCCCAGCTGGGGATCTCCCGCAACATGGTCGAGAAGCACATCGTGCGGGCACTCGCCCACTGCCGGGCCCGGCTGGAGGGCGGTGGCAGCGGGTGAATCCCATGGGCCATCCGGGCTAGACTCCTCTCCATGCCCTGCACACCCGCCCCCCATACCCGAAGCGACCCTGGCGCCGCGGCAATCCGCTGGTTCGCCCGCCTGCGTGCCCCGGATCTGCGCCCGGCGGAGCGGGAAGCGTTCAGAAGCTGGCTCGCGGCGGCGCCCGAGCACGGGGAGGCATACCGCTCCGTGGAAGCGATGTGGCGGGACCTGGGCGCGCTGGAAGCGCAGCACCCGGCCCCCGCGGCCCGGCCCGGCGTGCCTGACCGGGTCCGGCGCAGACGCTGGATGGCCGCCCTCGCGGCGGGGCTCGCCGCGGCGGGGCTCGCCGGCGGCTGGCTGCTGCCCGGCCTGATGGGTGATCCCGCCCGGCTGCACACGGCCCGGGGGGCGCAGGAGGTGGTGCGGCTGGCCGACGCCACGGTGGTTCACCTCAACACCGCCACCGAGCTGCGCCTCGACTACACCCCGGCCCGGCGGCGCCTGGTCCTGGAACAGGGCGAGATCTTCCTCGAGGTGGGACGGGATCCGCGCCCCCTGGTGGTGGAGGCCGCCGGCGGCCGGATCCGGGACATCGGCACCCGCTTCGGCGTGCGCATCGGCGCCGGCGGCACTACGGTCACCGTCACCGAGGGCGCCGTCGCGGTCCGCCTGGCCGGCGCGGAGGCGAGCGCCGGCGCCGGGGAACGGCTCGACTACTCCGCCGACGGGGGGCTGGGAACGCCCCGCCCGGCCGCCCTGGAGCGGGCCACGGCCTGGCTGCGGGGGCTGCTCCTGTTCGAGGCCACCCCCCTGGCGGAGGTGGTGGAGGAGCTGAACCGCTATCGCGCCGCCCCGGTGCGGCTGGGGGATCCCGCCCTCGCCGGGCTGCGGGTCAGCGGAAGATTCTCCATCGGGGATTCGGACGGGCTGCTGCGGACCCTGGAGGCAGTCCTGCCGCTGACGGTCGTCCAGCGTGCCGACGGCTCCGTGGCGCTGCTGGCGCGGGCCGCCCCCGGCAGCGGCGACGGGACGTGAAACCGGGCGCCCGGCGGGAGTAACATACGCTTTTTTGCACCGGGGAGTTTCCCATGAAGACCTGCTGGGCCCAGTACCTGCTCTGGGGCGTCATCGCCGCCCTGGGGCTCCTGAGCATCCTCGCCACCGCCGGCTGCGGTCAGAAGGGCGATCTCTACCTGCCCGACCGGGAGCCGCCCGCCCAGTCGCAGCCCGCCGACCGCTGAGCGATGGACCACTTCCACTACCAGGACGGCGAGCTGTTCGCCGAGGAGGTGCCGCTGGCGGCCATCGCCGCCGAGCACGGCACTCCCCTCTACGTCTACTCCCGCGCCACCCTGGAGCGTCACTGGCACGCCTTCGACCGGGCGCTGGAGGGCCATCCGCACCGCATCTGCTACGCGGTGAAGGCCAACGGCAACCTGGGCGTCCTCAGCGTGCTGGCCCGGCTTGGCTCCGGCTTCGACATCGTCTCGGTGGGCGAGCTGGAGCGGGTGCTGGCCGCGGGCGGCGACCCGGCGAAGGTGGTCTTCTCCGGCGTGGGCAAGCGCGAGGAGGAGATGCGCCGGGCCCTGGAGGTGGGCATCCACTGCTTCAACGTGGAGTCGGAGGCGGAGCTGGAGCGGCTCGACCGGGTGGCCGGCGAGATCGGCACCCGGGCCCGGATCTCCCTGCGGGTGAATCCGGACGTGGACGCCCGCACCCACCCCTACATCTCCACCGGGCTGAAGGAGAACAAGTTCGGCATCAGCATGGAGCGGGCCCCGGAGGCCTATGCCCGCGCCGCCGACCTGGCCCACCTCGAGGTGGTGGGCGTGGACTGCCATATCGGCTCCCAGCTTACCGACGTGACCCCGTTCGTGGACGCCCTGGAGCGGGTCATCGGCCTGGTGGACCGGCTCAAGTCCGACGGCATCCGCCTGCGCCACCTGGACATGGGCGGCGGGCTCGGCGTGCGCTACCGGGACGAGACGCCGCCCGAGCCCATCGTGCACGCCGCGGCCCTGCGCAACCTGCTGGAGGACCGCGCGCACCGGGACCTCGAGATCATCCTCGAGCCAGGCCGCGCCATCGTCGCCAACGCCGGGGTGCTGCTGACCCGGGTGGAGTATCTCAAGCACACCGACCACAAGAACTTCGCCATCGTGGACGCGGCCATGAACGACCTGCTGCGGCCCTCGCTCTACGGCGCCTGGCAGGCGATCCTGCCCCTCAGGCCCCGCACCGACCTGCCGCTCACCCTCTACGACGTGGTGGGCCCGGTGTGCGAGACGGGCGACTTCCTGGGCAAGGAGCGGGAACTGGCGCTCGCGGAGGGCGATCTGCTGGCGGTGCGCTCGGCCGGCGCCTACGGCTTCACCATGAGCTCCAACTACAACGCCCGCCCCCGCGCCGCGGAGGTGCTGGTGGACGGCACCGCGACCCACCTGGTGCGGCGGCGCGAGCGCGTCGCGGAGCTCTTCGCCGGCGAATCGCTGCCGCCGGCGTGAGCGCATCCCTCATTGCCAGGCGGGGGTGCGCTCCAGGCGGATGACCACCCCGTTGTGGTTGAAGATGACGCGGGTGAGCCAGTCGCCCGAGTAGCTGCCGTCGGGGATGTAGTACCAGGTGCGGCGCTCCACGCCCCAGGGACTGCCGCTGACGCTGACCCAGTCCGGCGGCCCCACCCGCATCAGGATCTCCGCCTCGTTCATGCCCTCGCGGAGCAGGCGGTACTCGCCGAAGGGGATGGCCTCCGCCGGCGCCAGCGCCGGCAGGCCCAGCAGGATGGCGGCCAGCGCCGCCCGCAGACAACCGTTCACGTTCACCCCCCGGGACAATGCCCGATGGCCGGTCCGGCGGAACCGCCCGGCGCCCCGGCAGCGGGCGCACCCGATCAGACGGCGGTTCCCTATCCGGTTTGATGCCGCCGCCGCGGTGAAGTTTAATGTGCCGCACCCGGAGACACCCGCAGGCGTACCGCGCAGCGGCCTGCGGCGCTCGCGGCGGGACTCCACCAGGGCCGGGCTTTGCATTGACCGGCACTGCCGGTAATCTTGGCCGATGACAGTGAAATTCACCAAGATGCATGGCCTCGGCAACGACTTCGTCGTCATCGACGCCGTCACCCAGCGCGTCCGGATGAGCCCGGAACTGGCGCGGCAGCTGGCCGACCGCCACTTCGGCGTCGGCTGCGACCAGGTGCTGGTGGTGGAACCGCCCCACAGCCCGGAAACCGATTTCTGTTACCGTATCTTCAACGCCGACGGCAGCGAGGTGGAGCAGTGCGGCAACGGCGCGCGCTGTTTCGCCCGCTTCGTGCGCGACCACGGCCTGACCATGAAGCGGCGCATCAGCGTGGAGACCAAGGGCGGGGCAATCACCCTGCGGGTGGAGCCCGACGGCCAGGTGACGGTGAACATGGGCCGGCCGCGGTTCGAGCCCACCGCCCTGCCCTTCCAGGCCGACCGCGCCCGTAAGCGCTATACGCTCGAACTGGAGGACGGCCCGGTCAGCTTCGCTGCGGTGTCCATGGGCAACCCCCACGCGGTCATCCGCGTCGACAGCGTGGACAGCGCCCCGGTGGCGCGGCTCGGGCCCGCCCTGCAGGCCCACCCGGCATTCCCGAAGAGCGTCAACGTGGGATTCATGGAGGTGGTGCGCCGGGATCACATCCGCCTGCGGGTCTTCGAGCGGGGCGCGGGCGAGACCCTCGCCTGCGGCACCGGCGCCTGCGCCGCGGTGGCGGCCGGCCGCCAGCTGGGCTGGCTGGCGGAACGGGTGCGGGTGGATCTTCCGGGCGGGCGGCTGAGCATCCGCTGGCAGGGCGGGCGCAAGCACCCCGTCTGGATGACCGGACCCGCAACCCGGGTCTTCGAGGGACAACTGGAACTATGAGCAAGAACAAACCGGCAGCCAGCGACCAGGCCGGCTGCGACGAAAAGGGGGTTGCGGCCTACCTGCGCGCCCACCCCGACTTCTTCACCTACCACAGCGATCTCCTGGCCGAGATCAACGTCCCCCACGTGACCGGCAGCGCGGTCTCCCTGGTGGAGCGCCAGGTGACCATCCTGCGCGACCAGAACCGCCAGCTGCGCCGGCGCATCATGGAGATGGTGGAGGCGGCGCGGGAGAACGACCGCCTGCTGGAGCGGCTGCAGCGCTTCACCCTCGGACTGATGGAACTGGAGCGACTGGAGGACCTGCCCGCCCGGGTCCTGCGCGATCTGCGCGAGGAGTTCGACGCCGACCGGGCGGTCCTGCGCCTGTTCCTGGAACCGGACGCCGGCGGGGAATCCCCGGAGTTCACCCGGCGGGAGACGGCCGAGCCGTCGCTGGGCAACGTCCTGCGCGCCGGCAAGCCGGTCTGCGGGCGGCCCAAGCCCTCCCAGCTCCTCTACCTGTTCGGCGAACAGGCCGATCTCATCTGCTCCGCCGCCCTCATCCCCCTGGGCGAGCACGGTGAGACCGGGATCCTGGCGGTGGGCAGCTACGACGAACAGCGCTTCCATCCCGAGATGGGCAAGCTGTTCCTCGGCCACATCGGCGCGGCGGTGGCGGCGGCGGCCGAACGGCTGGCCGAACGGAGCGGCTGATGCCCTCCCCCCTGGACGCGGACATCGAACGCTTCCTCGGGCACCTGCGCGACGAGCGCAACCTCTCCCCCCACACCCGCGCCGGCTACGGCCGGGACCTGCGCGCCGCCGCCGCCTTCTTCGCCGCGCGCGGCGCCGGCGCCTGGGACCGGCTCAGCGTCCACGATGTCCGCGCCCTGGTGGCCGAGCGCCACCGCGCCGGGCTCTCCGGGCGCAGCCTGCAGCGGCTGCTGGCCGCCCTGCGCGCCCTCTACAACTGGCTGGCCCGCGAGGGACGCGCGCCGCAGAACCCCGCCCTCGGCGTACGCGCCCCCAAGGTCCGGCGCAAGCTGCCCGAGACCCTCGACGTGGACCAGGCCGCCCGCCTGCTCGACTTCGACGGCAAGGATCCCCTCGTGGTGCGGGACCGGGCGCTGCTGGAGCTGCTCTACTCCTCCGGTCTGCGCCTGGCCGAGGTGACGGGACTCGATCTCCAGGATCTGGACCTGCGCGACGGCACCGTCAGGGTGATCGGCAAGGGGCGCAAGACCCGCGTGGTGCCGGTGGGGCGCCTGGCCCGGGAGGCCCTCGGCGCCTGGCTCCAGCTCCGTGCCGGGCTCGCCGCGGCGGAGGAGACCGCCGTGTTCACCGGCCGCGGCGGCCGCCGCCTCGGCCCGCGGGCGGTGCAGCAGCGGGTGCGCCGCCGGGCCCTGCAGCAGGGGCTGGAGGTCCCCCTGCACCCGCACATGCTGCGCCACTCCTTCGCCAGCCACCTCCTGGAGTCCAGCGGCGATCTCCGCGCCGTGCAGGAGCTGCTCGGCCACGCCGACATCGGCACCACCCAGATCTACACCCACCTCGACTTCCAGCACCTCGCCCGGGTCTACGACCAGGCCCACCCCCGCGCCCGGCGCAAGAAAAGCCGCGATTGAAAACCCGAACTATCCACAGATTACACAGATGACGCAGATTACCGCACCGAGCCGGCATGGGGTCTTCGCGACAACCCCGTCGCCATGCAGGATGAAGGGCTGACGCAGCTGCACTCCGTCCGCGAACCGCACAGTCCATGGACGTCATCCGTGTAATCTGCGCAATCTACGGATAAACAGAAGATCCCTCACAGCAGCGGGGCGAGGGCGGGCCAGACGTTCTCCAGCAGGCGGGGCTGGGCCTCGGCGGTGGGGTGGATGCCGTCCTCCTGCATCAGCCCGTCGTCGCCGCCGACGCCGTCGAGGAAGCGGGGCACCAGGGGCACGCCGCGGGTCCGGGCCACCTCCCGGAACACGGCGGCGAAGGCGTCGATGTAGAGCGGGCCGTAGTTGGGCGGCAGGCGCACGCCCACCAGCAGGACCCGGGCTTCCCGCTCCAGGGCCAGGTCCACCATCGCCTCCAGGTTGGCGCGCATCTCCTCCAGGGAGATGCCGCGCAGCCCGTCGTTGCCGCCCAGCTCGATCACCACCAGGGCCGGCCGCCAGCGCTCCAGCAGCTCCGGCAGCCGGGCCCGGCCGCCGCGGGTGGTGTCGCCGCTGATGCTGGCGTTCACCACCCGCCACGGGCGGCCGTCGCCGTTGAGCCGCTGCTCCAGCCGCGCCACCCAGCCCCGGGCGGGATCGATGCCATAGCCGGCGCTGAGGCTGTCACCCAGCACCAGCAGCACCGGCGCGGCGGGGGCGGCCACGGCCGGCAGCCCCCAGACGCCCAGGATGAGCAGCAGGATGGCCGGGCCGTGGCGCAGTCGGGGCATGGGCGGGATACTCGGGCTGTCGGGGGTCGGGATGACCGCCAGGATTAAGACGGACTTAAGCTAGTCCCGTTAGGGTGCTCGCCAATGTCGATGATTGTGAGGCTACACTATGGAACACGGACAGTGTAAGACGCTGTCCGTTCCCCTGCCGGCCACGGAACCGGTCCGGGGGGAGCGTGCGGGAGAGGAGTCGATGCGGCTGCTGCTGGTGGAGGACGATTCGCTGCTGGGCGACGGCATTCGCGCCGGCCTCGAACAGGGCGGGAACACGGTGGACTGGGTCCGTGACGGCGTGGCCGCCGACCTGGCCCTGCGCGACGGCGCCTATGACGCCGCCATCCTGGACCTGAACCTGCCGCGACGCGACGGACTGCGGGTGCTGCGCGACCTGCGCGAGCGCGGCGACGAGGTTCCCGTGCTGATCCTCACCGCCCGCGACACCGTCTCCGACCGCGTGACCGGGCTCGACACGGGCGCCGACGACTACCTGGTCAAGCCCTTCGATCTGGACGAGCTATCCGCCCGCCTGCGGGCCCTGGTGCGCCGGCGCGCCGGCCGCGCCACCCCCCTGCTGACCCACGGCAGCCTGGTGCTGGATCCCGCCGCGCGGACCGTCACCGCGGCGGGCCAGGCGGTGGATCTGGCCCCGAAGGAGTTCGCCATCCTGCTCACCCTGCTGGAGAACGCCGGGCGGGTCGTCTCCCGCGGCCGGCTCGAGGAGAGCCTCTACGGCTGGGACGAGGGGGTGGAGAGCAACGCCATCGAGGTCCACATCCACCACCTGCGGCGCAAGCTCGGCCGGGATCTCATCCGCACCGTCCGCGGGGTGGGCTACCTCGTGGATCGTCGCGACGGCTGATCCGGCATGCCCTTCATTCCCTCCATCCGCCGCCGGCTGCTGCTGGTGCTGATGCCGGTGCTGCTGCTCGGCTGGACCGGGATGGCGGCCTGGACCTGGTACGACACCGCCCACGAGATCGAGGAGGTCTACGACGCCACCCTGGCGCAGACGGCGCGGCTGCTCCTGGCCCAGGTCCGCTACCTCCTGCACGAGAAGTCCGAGCAGGAAGCCGACCGCCACGACATGGAGATCTCGGCGGAGGGACCCGGGCACAAGTACGAATCGAAGATCGCCTTCAGCGTCCGCACCACCGCCGGCGCCCGGCTGCTCCATACCCCCGGCGCACCGGACTTCGCCACCGCGGCAGCGGACGGCTACCGGGACGAGGTGCTCGACGACGCGCCCTGGCGGGTCTTCAGCCTGCAGGATCGCGAACGCGGCATCCTGGTGCAGACGGGGCAGAAGTACGAGGTGCGCCACGAGCTCGTACTCTACATCACCCTCAACACCCTGGGTCCCATGCTGCTGGCCCTGCCGCTGCTGGCCCTGCTCACCTGGTTCAGCGTCGGCCGCAGCCTGCGGCCGCTGAACCAGCTGGCGGCGGCCGTGGCACGGCGCCGGCCCGACGCCCTGGAGCCGGTGGCCGAGAGCCGGGTGCCCAGCGAGGCGCGCCCCCTGGTCGCCGCCATCAACCAGCTGATCAAACGGATGGCCCAGGCCTTCGACCGCGAACGGCGCTTCACCGCCGATGCCGCCCACGAGCTGCGCACTCCGCTGGCCGCCCTCAAGACCCAGGCCCAGGTGGCGCTGCGGGCCGGGGACGACACGGTGCGGGCCAACGCCCTGCGCCAGATCAACCACGGCGTGGACCGTTCGACCCGGCTGCTGGAGCAGCTCCTGACCCTGGCGCGGATGGATGCGCACCACGCGACGACCGGGGCGGAGTCGGTGGATCTCGGCAGGCTGGTCGCGGAGTGCGTGGCCGAGGCGGCGCCGGAGGCGCTCGCCCGCGACGTGGAGGTGGGGCTCGACGCGCCCGCCGGGGACTACGTGATCCATGGCAGCGCGGGCGCCCTCGGCGTGCTGCTGCGCAACCTGCTGGACAACGCCCTCCGCTACACGCCGGCGGGGGGCGAGGTCAGCGTCGGCCTCCAGGAGCAGGCCCGGGGCGTCACGCTCTGCGTCACCGACACCGGGCCGGGTATTCCCCCGGAGGAGCGCGAGGCGGTGTTCGAACGCTTCCGCCGCGGCGCCGATGCCGCGGCGCCGGGCAGCGGCCTGGGGCTGTCCATCGTCAAGCGCATCGCCGAGCTGCACGGCAGCCGGGTCCGCCTGGAGGCGGGCCCCGGCGGCGCGGGGCTGCGGGTCTGCGTGACCCTGCCCCGCGACCGCTGAGCGCCTCAGGCGGCCTGCTGCCCCTTGAGGTGCACATCCCGCTGCGGATAGGGGATGGAGATGCCGGCGGCATCGAAGCGGCGCTTCACCGTCTCGTTGAGATCGAAGTAGACGCTCCAGTAGTCGGCCGTCGCCACCCAGGGGCGCACGGCGAAGTTGACGCTGCTGTCCGCCAGCGCCAGCACCCCGATGGTGGGCGCGGGATCCTTCAGCACCCGTTCATCGGCGGCGAGAATCTCCTGCAGGAGCGACTTCACCTGCTGCAGGTCGTCCCCGTAGCCCACGCCGAACACCAGGTCGATGCGGCGGGTCTCCTTGGCCGAGTAGTTGGTGATGCTGTCGCCCATGATCTTGTTGTTGGGGACGTAGACGGTCTTGTTGTCGCCCGTGCGCAGCTTGGTGGTGACGATCTGGATCTCCTCCACCACGCCGGCCACCCCCCCGGCCTCGATGAAGTCACCCACCCTGAAGGGGCGGAACATGATCATCAGCGCGCCGGCGGCGAAGTTGGCCAGCGAGCCCTGGAAAGCGAGGCCGACGGCCAGGCCGGCGGCGCCGATGACCGCGATGAAGGAGGTGGTCTGCATGCCCAGCTGGCCGAGGGCGGAAATGACCACGAACACCAGCAGCGCCACGTAGGCCACGTTGACGATGAAGCTGGTGAGGGTCGCGTCCACTTTCGCCCGGACCAGGCCCCTGCGCAGCAGGTTCGCGAGCATCCTGGCCACCCAGCGGCCGAGGATCAGTACCACCAGTGCGCCGAGCACCTTCAGCCCGTAGAGCGCCAGGAGCTCCTGGCCGCTGGCGAGAATGTTCTGGAAGTCCATGTTGTCTCTCTCCGTCCGGAAACCGCGTGGGAACCAATCAACCCGGCACTTGCCCAACAGGCAGGAGCCCCGCCCCGGAAATCATGTTCAGCGGCGCTTCCCCGGGGCTCTGCATGTACCTTCCGGGTCAAGGCACTACACTAGTGTACTGCGCCGCTCTTGGAGGTACTTTCAGAGCCCCCCGAAAGTGCCAGGACAAGGCGCAGTGCGCAGGCAATGGTTGTTCCCTTGCCAAGCGCTGCAACGCCGTCATGGCGCTTTCGGGGGGCTCCCTGCGGGCGCGCCGCTGGCCGGCGACTCGCTGAATGTGCCTCCAAGAGTGGTGCAGTACACTAACCCGAATGACCGGCGACCGCGGCCATCACTTTGTAAACTTTTGCGGCCCGCCGGCCCGGCGCCCGCAACCGCCCGCAGACAGGAAATCCACCACCATGACGTCGAACCGGGGTTCCACTCCCATGGTCCATGCCGAGGCGCTCGGCAAGCAGGTCACCACCACCGCCGGTGAACTGACCATCCTGGAGGACGTGCGCCTCAGCGTCGCGGCCGGCGAGTCGGTCGCGGTGGTGGGCGCCTCCGGTTCCGGCAAGTCCACCCTGCTGGGGCTGCTGGCGGGGCTGGACACCCCCAGCCACGGCCGGGTCCTCCTCGACGGGGTGGAGCTGGGCGCCCTGGACGAGGACGGCCGCGCGGCCGTGCGCGCCGGCCGCGTGGGCTTCGTGTTCCAGGCCTTCCAGCTGCTGCCGAGCCTCACCGCCCTGGAGAACGTGATGCTGCCCCTGGAGCTGGAGGGGCAGGCCAGCGCCCGCGGGCGGGCCCGCGAGCTGCTGGAGCTGGCCGGGCTCGGCAGCCGGCTCGACCACTATCCCAGCCAGCTCTCCGGCGGCGAGCAGCAGCGGGTGGCCATCGCGCGGGCCTTCGCCAACGAGCCCCGGGTGCTGTTCGCGGACGAACCCACCGGCAACCTGGACCGCGGCACCGGCGCCCGGGTGATGGAGCTGCTGTTCAACCTCAACCGCGATCACCACACCACCCTGGTGCTGGTAACCCACGACGAGGCCCTGGCCGGACGCTGCGACCGCCGCCTGCTGCTCGACGCCGGGCGCATCGTCGGCGAGCAAGCCGGCGCCCTGCGGGCGGGATAAGGGACAAAATCCCCCCCACCCGGCAGGCGACCATGCTCATGCAGACACCACGCCCCTCACTCACCCGCCAGGCCCTGCGCCTCTCCCTGCGGCTGCTCAAGCGCGAGTGGCGCTCGGGTGAGCTGCGGGTGCTGGCGCTGGCGCTGGTGGTGGCGGTGGCGGGCATCACCTCGGTGGGCTTCTTCACCGACCGCATCGCCCGGCTGCTGGAGGACCAGGCCGGGGAGCTGCTGGCCGCGGACCTGGTGGTGCGCGGCTCCCGGCCGCTGGAGTCCGGGCTCTCCGACCAGGCCACGGCCGCCGGGCTCGAGCAGACGCGGACGGTGAGCTTCGCCAGCGTGGTGAGCAGCAACGGCCGGCTGCAGCTCGCGGAGGTGAAGGCGGTGGCCCCGGGCTATCCCCTGCGCGGGCAGCTGCGCACCGCGCCGGCGCCCTATGCCGCGGATGCTCCCACCGACGCCATTCCCGCCCCCGGCGAGGCCTGGCTCGATCCGCGCCTGCTGGCCCAGCTCGGGGTGGGCGTGGGAGACCCCGTCACCGTGGGCGCGGCCGAGCTGCGGGTGGGAGCGGTGCTCGCCTTCGAACCCGACGCCGGCTCGGTGTTCTTCTTCAACTTCGCCCCGCGCATGCTCATGAACGCCGCGGACCTCCCCGCCACCCAGGTCATCCAGCCCGGCAGCCGGGTCTCCTACCGCCTGCTGGTGGCCGGTCCGCGGGACGCCCAGCAGCGCTTCCGCGACTGGCTCGAGCCGCGCCTGCAGGCGGGCCAGCGCCTGATCACGCCCCGCGACGCCCGCCCGCAGCTGCGCACCGCGCTCGATCGCGGCGGGCGCTTTCTCACCCTGTCGGCGCTGGTGAGCGTCATCCTGGCCGGGGTCGCCATCGCCACCGCGGCCCGCCGCTACACCCAGCGCCACTACGACACCGCCGCGGTGCTGCGCTGCCTCGGCGCCACCCAGCCCCTCATCAGCCGTGTCTTCACCCTGCAGCTGCTGTGGCTGGGACTGGCCGCCTCGCTGGCCGGCTGCCTGCTGGGCTACCTGGCCCAGGCCGGGCTGGCGCAGTTCCTCGGCGACCTGGTGGCCGGCCAGCTGCCGCCGCCGTCGTTCGCCCCGGTGCCCCTCGGGTTCGCCACCGGGCTGGTGATTCTGCTCGGCTTCGCCCTGCCGCCCCTGCTGCGCCTGCGCCGGGTCCCGCCGGTGCGGGTGCTGCGCCGCGATCTCGGCCCCGCCGGCACCGGCAACCGGCTGCTCTACCTGCTCGCCACCGCCGCCGTCGCGGCGCTGGTGGTCTGGCATACCCGCGACCCGCGCCTCTCGGGCATGGTGCTGGGCGGCGGCGCCGTCACCCTGGCCGCCCTCTACGGCCTGGCGCTGCTGCTGGTGCGCGCCACCGGCGGACTGCGCGGCCGGGTGGGCGTCGCCTGGCGCTTCGGCCTGGCCAACATCGCCCGCCGCTCCCGCGGCAGCGTGGCCCAGGTGCTGGCCTTCGGCGTCGGCATCATGGCCATGCTCCTGCTCACCCTGGTGCGCGCCGACCTGCTGGCCGGCTGGCGCGACACCATCCCGCCGGACGCCCCCAACCAGTTCCTCATCAACATCCAGCCCGACGAGGTGGCGCCCCTGCGCGCCTTCCTCGCCGGGCGCGGCCACGGCGATCCCGGGCTCCACCCGATGGTGCGCGGGCGGCTGGTGGGCATCAACGGCCGCGCCGTGACGCCGGGGGACTACGAGGAGACCCGCGCCCAGCGGCTGGTGGCGCGGGAGTTCAACCTTTCCTGGACGGGGCGGCTGGCCCCGGACAACCGCATCAGCGCCGGCAGCTGGGCCGACACCGAGCGCCGCGGCGGACTGTCGGTGGAGGAGGGGCTGGCCGAGACCCTCGGCATCGGGCTGGGGGACACCCTGCTCTTCCGGGTCGCCGAGCAGACCTTCAGCGCCCCGGTCACCAGCCTGCGCACGGTGGAATGGGACTCGTTCCGGGTGAACTTCTTCGTGCTGTTTCCGCCCGGGGTGCTGGACGGGATGCCGGCCACCTGGATCACCAGCTTCCACCTGGCGGAGAAGGATCGCGCGCTGCTCGGCGCGCTGGTGCAGCGCTTCCCCAGCGTCACCATCATCGACGTGGAGGCGGTGATGACCCAGGTCCGCTCCATCATCGAGCGGGTGAGCCTGGCGGTGGAGTATGTCTTCCTGTTCACCCTGCTGGCCGGGCTGGTGGTGCTCTACGCCGCCATCCAGTCCACCCAGGACGAGCGCCTCTACGAGGGGGCGGTGCTGCGCACGCTGGGCGCGCGCCGGCGCGTTCTGCTGCAGGGACTGGCGGCGGAGTTCCTCACCCTCGGCCTGCTGGCCGGTCTGCTGGCGGCGCTGGCCGCGAGCGCGGTGGGCTACGTGCTGGCGGCCCACGTGTTCCACCTCGCCTACCACTTCAATCCCTGGCTGTGGCTCGCCGGGGCGCTGGGCGGTACCCTGGGGGTGGGCATCGCCGGGGTGGCCGGCACCCGCGCCGTGCTGCGCCAGCCCCCCCTGCGGGTCCTGCGGGGACTGTGAGAGTTCGGGAGACCATCCAGCCGCTACCCATGGACACCGTTCGCGCCATCACCTTCGACCTCGACGACACCCTGTGGGACAACCGCCCGGTGCTGCTGGCTGCCGAGGCGGCGCTCCACGCCTGGCTGGAGGAGCACTACCCGCGCATCACCGCCCGCCACTCGGTGGAGTCGCTGCGGGCCGAACGGCTGGCCCTGGCCGAGCGGGAGCCGCGGCTGCGCCACCACATGACAGCCCTGCGCAAGGCCTCGCTGGCCGCGGCGGCAACCGCCGCCGGCTACCCGGCGGAACCGACGGCGGAGGCCGCCTTCGAGGTGTTCCTGGCGGCCCGCCAGCGGGTCACCCCCTACCCCGACGTGGTGCCGGCCATCCGCCGGCTGCAGGCGGCGGGCTTCGTGGTGGGCGCGCTCACCAACGGCAATGCCGACGTGCGGCGCATCGGCCTGGGAGACCTGTTCGCCTTCGCCCTCCAGGCCGAGGAGGTGGGTGCGCCGAAGCCCCATCCCCGGCTGTTCGAGGCCGCCTGCGAGCGGGCGGGCGTCGACCCCGGGGCCCTGCTGCACGTGGGCGACGAGCCGGAGACCGACATCGCCGGGGCCCGCGCCGCCGGCGTCCGCGCGGTGTGGATGAACCGCCTCGGCCACCCGCCCCCGGCGGAGCACCGCCCGGACGCGGAGGTCCGCGACATGGACGGGCTGCTGGAGCTGCTCGGCCTCCGCTGACCCGACCGGCTGCCGGGCTACATGTGCCCGTCGCGCCCGTAGCGCAGGTGCCAGCCGAACGCCTCCTCCAGCAGGTGGGGCGTGTGCCGGCCCGGGGCGCCGTCCAGCGCCCGCCGGTAGTAATCGCGCAGGGCCGGCCGGTAGTCGGGATGGGCGCAGTTCTCGATCACCAGCCGCGCCCGCTGCTTCGGCGACAGCCCCCGCAGATCGGCCAGCCCCTGCTCGGTGACGATCACCTGCACGTCGTGCTCGGTGTGGTCCACGTGGGAGACCATGGGCACGATGGCGGAGATGGCCCCGCCCTTCGCCGTGGAGGGCGTCATGAAGATGGAGAGGTAGGCGTTGCGGGCGAAGTCCCCGGAACCGCCGATGCCGTTCATGATGCGGGTGCCCATCACGTGGGTGGAGTTGACGTTGCCGTAGATGTCCGCCTCGATGAGCCCGTTCATGGCGATGACGCCCAGGCGCCGGATCACCTCGGGGTGGTTGCTGGTCTCCTGGGGCCGCAGGATGATGTGCCCGCGGTAGCGTTCCAGGTTGGCGTTGAGATCCGCCAGCGCCTCCGGACCGAGGGAGAAGGCGGTGGCCGAGGCGGTCTCCAGCCGGCCGCAACGGATCAGGTCCAGCATGCCGTCCTGCAGCACCTCGGTGTAGGCGGTCAGGTTTTCGAACGGACCCTCCCCGAGGCCGGCCAGCACGGCGTTGGCGATGTTGCCCACCCCCGACTGCAGCGGCAGCAGCTCCGGCGGCAGCCGCCCCCTCCCCACCTCGTGCTCGAGGAACTCGAGGATGTGGCCGGCGATGCGGCGCGAATCCCCGCCGGGCGGGGTGAAGGCGGAGTTGCGATCCGGGGCGTGGGTCTCCACCACCGCGATGACCTTCTCCGGCGGGCAGCGCAGGTAAGGCTCGCCGATGCGGTCGCCGGGCGCCAGGATGGGGATGGGCTGGCGCCGGGGCGGGCGCGAGGCGCCGTACCAGATGTCGTGCATCCCCTCGAGCCGCTCGCTCTGCCAGCCGTTCACCTCGAGGATCACCCGGTCGGCCTGCTCGAGCCAGGTCTTGTTGTTGCCCACCGAGGAGGAGGGGATCAGTCGGCCGTCCTCCAGCACCCCGGATACCTCCACCACCGCCACGTCCAGGTGGCCGAGAAAGCCGAACCAGACGAACTGGGCGACGTGGGAGAGGTGGATGTCGATGTACTCCATCTCCCCGGCGTTGATGCGCCGGCGGCAGGTGGGATCGGACTGGTAGGGCAGCCGCAGCTCCACCCCGTCCGCCTCGGCCAGGGCCCCGTCCAGCTCCGGCGCCGTGGAGGCGCCGGTCCAGACCCCGATGCGGTACTTCTCCCCCCGCTCGTGCAGGGCACGGATGCGGCGCGCCAGCGCCTGGGGCACCGCTTTCGGATAGCCGGCGCCGGTAAAGCCGCTCATGCCCACGTTGGCGCCGTTCGGTATCAGTGACGCCGCCTCGTCCGCGGACATGATGCGCCCTGGCAGCGCCGGACAGAGAATGCGTTCGCTCCCGGCCATGATGATTGGCGCCTCCGATATTGATTGTCATGACAATTTTATGGACGGTGAAAGCCCCGCCGCCCCTCGCGCGCCGCCCCGGCGCGCAGTTCATGGGCATTGTAGCCCGAACCCCCGCGGGAACCGAACCCCTCCGCCCGCCACCCCCGGGCGCCGACCTCAGGCCACCCGCCGGCGCGGCTCGCCGTGCAGGAAGGCGACGATGTTCTCCGTCACCTGGTCGATGACCCGCTGGCGCGCCTCGCGGCTGGCCCAGGCGGTATGGGGGGTGAGGACGAGATTGGGAATCCCCGGCTCCAGCAGCGGATTGCCTTCCCGCGGCGGTTCCACGCTCAGCACGTCGAAGCCGGCGCCGCCCAGGCGCCCGGCGCGCAGGGCCGTCGCCAGCGCCGCCTCGTCCACGATGCCGCCGCGGGCGGTGTTGATGAGCAGCGCGTCGGGCCGCATCAGGCCGATCTCCCGGGCGCCGATCAGGTTGCGGGTCGCGGGGGTGAGCGGGCAGTGCAGGGTCACGATGTCCGCCGCGCCGAGCAGCTCGTCCAGGGACAGCCGATCCTGCCGCTGGTCCTCCCCGCCGGGGCGCCGGGCCACCAGGACCTCCAGCCCGAAGGCCTCGGCCACCCGCGCCACGCCCCGCCCCAGCTCACCGTAGCCGACGATGCCGATTCGCTTGCCCGCCAGCTCCCGCACCGGGTAGTCGAGCAGGCAGAAGCCGGGCGCCGCCGCCCAGCGCCCCGCCCGCACCGCGCCGGTGTACTCGAACAGGCGGGTGGTGAGCGCCAGGATCAGGGCGAAGGTGTGCTGCACCACCGAGGGGGTGCCGTAGGCCACCACGTTGCACACCGGGATGCCCAGCCGCGCCGCCGCCGCCAGGTCCACGTTGTTGGTGCCGGTGGCGGCCACGCACACCAGCTTCAGCGCGGCACGGTGGCGCTCCAGCGTCCCGGCGTCCAGCACCACCTTGTTGGTGACCACCACCGCCGCCCCGGCGATGCGCCCGTCCACCTCCTCCGCGGTGGTCAGCCCGTGGCTGCGCCACTCCGGCAGGCTCACCTCGAGGGCGGCCAGGTCCAGGTCGCCGCAGTCCACCGTATCGCGGTCGAGAAACACGCCCCTCATCGTCATCGCCCCCTCTGTGTGACCGGGTTCACAGATCGTGCGGCCGGGCTTGGTGCCCTGGCAGCCGCCGACCTAACCTTAACTGATAAATACCTGAGCACATCCGCGTGATATTACCCGCCGGGAGGGAGTCCGGCCTACCATGGAGCGTCGGATCCGGCACTGGTCCGAAGTCGGGATCCTGGCGCTGGCCTATTTCGCGAGCGCCCGCATCGGCCTGGAACTGGCCACCGTCAACGCCACCGTGGCCCTCGTCTGGCCGGCCAGCGGCATCGCTTTGGCCGCCCTGCTGCTGGGCGGCCCCGGACTGTGGCCCGGGATCCTCATCGGCCTGCTCGCCGCCCACCTCAGCCTCGGCACCCCGCCGGCCTTCACCCTGTTCGCCATCGCGGGCAACACCCTGGAAGCCGTGCTCGGCGCCTGGCTGCTGCGGCGCCAGGGCTTCGACCCCGCCCTGGCCCGGCTGCGCGACGTGGTCCTGCTGACGCTCTTCGGGGCCCTCGCCGCCAGCGCCGTGAGCGCCACCCTCGGCAGCCTGGGGCTGCTGGCCGCCGGCATGATAGCGACCCCGGCACTGCCCGGAGCCTGGCTGGCGTGGTGGCTGGGCAATGCCACCGGGGTGCTGCTGCTGGCCCCGCTGCTGCTCACCTGGGGCCCGCCCCGCACTTGGCGCCGCCCGCTCCGCCCGACGGAGGGCGTGCTGCTGGTGCTCACTTTGCTGCTGGCCTCCCGGCTGGTGTTCGGCCACTGGCTGACCGTGGAGGATGCGCGCTACCCCCTCGGCTTCCTCCCCTTCCCCCTCCTGGTCTGGGCCGCGCTGCGGTTCGGCCCCGGGGGGACGGCGCTGGCCAACCTCATCCTGGTGGGGACCGCCATCTGGGAGACGGCCATCGGCCAGGGGCCGTTCGTGAGCGCCGCCGGCGAGGATCGCCTGTTCCTGGCCTGGACCTACCTCGCCGCCTGGATCCTGACCGGGCTGTCCCTGGCCGCGCTGCTGACGGAGCGGCAGCAGGCCCGGCAGCAGGCGGAGGAAAACCAGGCACTGCTCGAGCGACGCGTGAGCGAACGCACCGCCGAACTGGCCGGGACGACCGAGCGGTTGCTGCGGGAGATGGAGGAGCGCACCGGCGCCGAGCGGCAGGCGGATTTTTTCCGTGAACTGCTGGATCACTCCAGCGACAGCATCTTCATTATCGACCCCGACAGCGCCCGGGTCATCGATGCCAACCGCAGTGCCTGGGAAACCCGCGGCTACAGCCGTGCCGAACTGCTCGCGCTCTCGATCCCCGATCTGTCGCTGACCACGCCCGACCAGGATGCCTGGCAGGAGCTGTTGCGACGCCTGCGTCAACAGCAACACCTGACCCTCGAAGGGCAACACCGGACCCGGCGCGACCTGGTGTTCCCGGTGGAGCTGACCGTGGAGCTGATCCGGCGGAATGGCATGGAATACGTCGTCAGCATCGCCCGTGACATCAGCGGGCGGAAACAGGCCGAAACGGAGCTGCGCCTGGCGGCGAGCGTGTTCCGCGACAGCCACGAGGCAATCATGATCACCACCACCGCGGGCCGCATCCTCAAGGTCAACCAGGCCTTCACCGAGATCACCGGCTACACCGAGGCGGAGGCGGTGGGACAGACGCCGGCACTGCTGCACTCCGACCGCCATGACCCCGACTTCTACGAAAACCTGTGGAACACCCTGACCCACAACGGCCAGTGGCAGGGCGAGATCTGGAACCGGCGCCGCAGCGGCGAGCTGTTTCCCGCCTGGGAGAACATCAGCGCGGTCCGGGACGAGAGCGGCCGGCAGACCCGCTACGTCAGCATCTTCTCCGACCTCACCGAAAAGCACCTCTCCGAGCAACGCATCTACCGGCTCGCGCACTACGACGTGCTCACCGGGCTGCCCAACCGCGCCCTGTTCCAGGAACGGCTCGAGCAGGGTCTGCTCCACCACCGGCGCCAGCGGACCACCATGGCGCTGCTGTTCCTCGACCTCGACCGGTTCAAGCGGGTCAACGACTCCCTGGGCCACGCCGCGGGGGATCGCCTGCTGCAGATCGCCGCCGGGCGGCTGGCCGCCTGCGTGCGCGAGTCGGACACCGTCGCCCGGCTCGGCGGCGACGAGTTCACCATCATCCTGGAGGATATCGGGACACCGGAGGACGCCACCGGGGTGGCCCTCAAGATCCTGGCCGCCCTGGCCGAACCGGTCCCGGTGGCGGGGCATGATCTGTTCGTCACCACCAGTATCGGCATCGCCCTCTATCCCCGCGATGCCGGGGATGCCCATACCCTGCTGCGCCACGCCGACGCCGCCATGTACCTGGCCAAGGAGCGCGGGCGCAACAACTGGCAGATGTTCACCGATGCGATCAACGTGGCGGCGGCCGAACGCATGGCCCTGGAGAGCAGCCTGCGCCGGGCGCTGGAGGCCGGCGAGCTCGTCCTCGAGTACCAGCCCCAGGTGGAGCTCGGTGCCGGCCGGGTGGTGGCGGTGGAGGCGCTGGTGCGCTGGTCGAGCCCGCAGCGGGGCATCGTCGCGCCGTCCGAGTTCATCCCGGTGGCCGAGGAGAGCGGAATCATCGTCGATCTCGGCGCCTGGGTGCTGGACACCGCCTGCCGCCAGCTCCACGAGTGGAAGACCGCCGGCCTCGGCCCGGTGCAGATGGCCATCAACCTCTCCGGACGCCAGTTCCGGGACCCGCAGCTGCCCGAGCGGGTGGCCCGGGCGCTCGAGCGGCACGCCATCCCGCCGGGGTGCCTGGAGCTGGAGATTGCGGAGTCCTGCGTGATGACCGACGCCGGGGAGAGCATCGAACGGCTCACCCGGCTCAAGGCGATGGGCCTGCACATGACCGTCGACAACTTCGGCATCGCCTACTCCTCGCTCAACCACCTCAAGCGGCTGCCCATCGACAAGCTGAAGATCGATCGCTCATTCATCCGCGATCTGCCCGAGGACGCCGATGCCGCGGCCATCGCCGCCACCATCATCGCCATGGGCCGCAGCCTCGACCTGACGGTGGTGGCCGAGGGCGTGGAGAGCGAGGAGCAGCTGGCGTTCCTGCGCACCCGGGGCTGTACCCAGATCCAGGGCCACTACTTCTGCCCGCCCCTGCCGGCCCGCGGCTGCACCCACTTCCTCGCCACCCGGCCGCGGCTGGCGCTCGACTGAGCATGCGGGCAGCGGACCCGGAACGCCGCCCGCCATGGCATCATGAACGGTCTGCGAACGGGAAGAGGAGACACGGCCATGGAGGTGCGGGAACTGCTCAGGGAGGATGCGGCGGCGTTCAACGCCATGGTCAACAGCGTCTGCCGGGAGCGGCGCTTCCTCATCCGCCTGGAGGGTTTCAGCCTCGCGGAGACCGCGGGTTTCATCGAGCGGCTGCTCGACGGCGCGTGGCCCCACGTGGTGCTGGAGGAGTCCGGCCGGCTGGCGGGCTGGTGCGTGGTGATGCCGCGGGAGCCGGAGGGTTTCCGCCACGCCGGCCTGCTGGGCATGGGTCTGCTCCCGCCCTGGCGCGGCCGGGGCCTGGGTTGCCGGCTGCTGGACGAGTGCCTGGAGCGGGCCTGGGCGAGCGGCCTGGAGCGGGTGGAGCTGGAGGTCTATGCCGCCAACACCCCCGCCGTGCGGCTCTACGAGCGGGCGGGCTTCGTCCGCGAGGGCCGCAAGCGGCGCGCCCGCAAGCTCGACGGCGCCTACGAGGACATCCTGCTGATGGCCCGCTTCGCCGGAACGGAGACCGGATCTGTCGGGTGACGTGAGTGCGTGAATGCGTGAATGCGTGAATGCGTGAATGCGTGAATGCGTGAATGCGTACAATGTTGCCTTTTCCCATCACCCATCACCCATCACCCATCACCCATCACCGTGAGCGCCTGAAGGCGCCGGCGTCTTCAGTCTTGGTCATGGACGGTGGGAACCGCCCGCAACGGGAGGGAGCGGCACCGGAATCAGGCCGCCGGCGGCACGGCGCCCCGGCGCTCGGCGATGAGACGGTACTCCTCGGGCCGGCGGTGCAGTTCGAAGTTGAAGATATGCTCCTTGATTTCGCGGGTGCGGTCGAGGTCGCACTCGGCGGTGATGAGCTCGTCGCCGAGCGTGGAGCTCATGGCCACGATCTCGCCGGTGGGGGCGATGATGCAGCTCTGACCGAGCAGGTCGCAGCCCTCCTCCCGCCCCGCCTTGGCCACGGCCACCACCCAGGTGCCGTTCTGGTAGGCGCCGGCCTGCATGCACAGGTGGTTGTGAAAGCCCTGCAGGTGATCGTGCCCGGGCACCGGCGGATAGTGCATGGGCGTGTTGTAACCGAGCAGCAGCATCTCCATCCCCTTCAGCGCCAGCACCCGGTAGGTCTCGGGCCAGCGCCGGTCGTTGCACAGCGCCATGCCGAACACCCCGCCGAATGCCTGCCAGGTCCCGAAGCCGAGATCGCCCGGCTCGAAGTAGCGCTTCTCCAGGTGCTGGAAGGCCCGCCAAGGCTCGTTCTCCGCATGGCCCGGCAGGTGGATCTTGCGGTACCGGCCCACCACCTCGCCGCGCCCGTCCACCAGGATGGAGGTGTTGAAACGCCGCACCCGGCCCCCCTCCTCCACCCGCTCGGCATAGCCTAGGTAGAAGCCGATGCCGAGCTCCCGGGCCACGGCGAACAACGGCTCGGTCTCCGGACCCGGCATGGCGGTCTCGAAGAAGGCGTCGATCTCGGCCTGCGATTCCATGTACCAGCGCGGGAAGAAGGTGGTCAGCGCCAGCTCGGGAAAGACCACCAGGTCGCAGCCGCGTGTCCGGGCCCGGCGCATCAGCGCCAGCAGCCGCTCCACCACCCGGGCGCGGGATTCATTGCGGGCGATGGGGCCCAGCTGCGCCGCCCCCACGGTCACGATTCGGGACATGTGCATACCTCGGTCAGAAGGACTGGGACGGGAGCCCGGCCAGCTCCAGGACCGTGTGCAGGAGGACATTGGCCCCCGCCTCCAGGTCCCCCGGCTCGGTGTGTTCCCGGATGTTGTGGCTGATGCCCCCGGCGCTGGGCACGAAGATCATCCCCGCCGGGCACATGCGCGCCAGGATCTGGGCATCATGACCCGCGCCGCTGGGCAGGCGCCGGACGCTGTGGCCCAGCGCCGCGGCGATGCGCTCCACCCGCGCCACCATCTCCGGGGCGAACGCCACCGGCTCGAACCGCGCCAGGGTGCGGCGGCCGACCCGCACTCCTTCCGCGGCCGCCAGCTCGTCGACGAAGGTGAACAGCCGTGCCTCGGCCTCGCGCAGCGTCTCCGCGTCGGTGTTGCGCAGATCCACGGTGAAGCGGGCATGGTTGGGAATCACGTTCACCAGGTTCGGGCCCAGCTCCAGGAAGCCCACCGTGGCCACCTGGTCACCCCCCAGCTCCAGCGCCAGCTCGCGGGCGAAGCGGATCACCGAACCGGCCAGGAAGCCCGCGTCGTGGCGCAGCCGGGTCGGGGTAGTGCCGGCGTGGTTGGAGGTGCCGGTGACAGTGAACTCGGTCCAGGAGATCCCCTGCACCCCCTCCACCGCGCCGATGGCCACCCCCTCCAGCTCCAGCACCGGGCCCTGCTCCACGTGCAGCTCCACGTAGGCGTGCACCGGGTTCACCGCCGCCCCCACCGGGGCGGCGCCGGCATAGCCGATGCGCTCCAGCTCCCCGCCAACGGTGGCCCCGTCGATGCCGCGGGTGGCGAGGGCCGCTTCCAGGGGCAGATCGCCCTGGAACACCAGGCTGCCCATCATGTCGGGGGCGAAGCGGGCCCCCTCCTCGTTGGTGAAGAAGGCCACCGCCAGCGGCCGGCGGGTGCGGATGCCCGCCGCGGCCAGGGTCTCCACCACCTCCAGCCCGGCCAGCACGCCCAGGTTGCCGTCGTAGAGACCCCCGGTGCGCACCGTGTCGATGTGCGAGCCCATCATCACCGGGGCCCCCGCCTCCGTGCCGGCCCGGGTTCCCACCACGTTGCCGATGGCGTCGATGCGCACCTCGAGGCCGAGCTCGCGCATCCAGCCGGTCACCAGGTCGCGCCCTTCCCGGTCGGCGTCGGTGAGCGCCAAACGGCAGACCCCGCCGCCCTCCAGCGCTCCCCGCCGGCCCAGCTCCCGCAACCGCGCCAGCAGCCGGGCGCCGTCGATGCGCAACCCGATGGCGCCCGGCGCCCGGCGCGCATCCCGGTTCATGCCGCCCTCCGTACCGCCGCGGCGCTGCGCCCCACGATGCGGGCGTAGAGCTCGGGGTCGGTGTCGCCCTCGCTGCCGAACAGCAGCACCCGGCTGCCGGGGCCAAGCCCCAGGGCCGCCGCCAGTTCCGGGCGCGCCAGGGCGAGCAGCGTGCCGGCCAGGCCGGCCACCGCCGATTCCCCGGCCACCACCGGCGCATCGCCGCCCACGCCGTCGGCCAGCAGGCGCATGCACTCCTCCGCCGCGCCGTCCGGCACGGTGAGGAAATCGTCGGCGCCCTCGTCCAGCACCTCCCAGGCCAGCAGCGACACCTCGCCGCAGGCGAGCCCCGCCATGATGGTGTCCAGCCCGCCGTGCACCACGGTCGGCTCGCCGGCGCGGGCGCTTTCGAACAGGCAGGCGGCCTGGTCCGGTTCCACCACCACCAGCCATGGGCGCTGCCCGCCGGTGCGCAGCCAGAAGTGGGCGCAGACCGCCGCGGCCAGCCCGCCGACCCCGCCCTGGATGAAGATGTGGGTGGGCGGCTCGTCGGCGGGCAGCTGCCGCAGCGCCTCCTCCACCATCACCGTGTAGCCCTGCATCACGTCGCGGGGCACCTCGGTGTAGCCCGGGTAGGAGGTGTCGGAGACCACGAACCGACCCTCCGCCTCGGCGTCGCGGGCGGCCTGGCGCACGGCGTCGTCGTAGGTGCCGGCCACCCGGATCACCTCCGCGCCGTAGCGGGCAATGGCGTCCCGGCGCGCCTCGCTCACGGTGGCGTGGATGTAGATGATGCAGCGGCAGCCGAACTGCTGCGCGCCCCAGGCCACGGAGCGGCCGTGGTTGCCGTCGGTGGCGCAGGTGACGGTGATCTCCGCCACCGCCTCGCGGTGGCGGCCGGCCAGCAGGTCGGCGGCGGTGACGCCCGCGTGACCGTGGCGCGACAGCTCGCCGGTGAGCAGGCGCAGCACCGCGTAGGCGCCGCCCAGTGCCTTGAAGCTGCCGAGGCCGAAGCGGCCCGACTCGTCCTTGTACCAGAGCCGTCCGACGCCGGCCGCGGCGGCCAGGCCGTCCAGCCTCCGCAGGGGTGTGGGGGCATAGCCGGGCCAGGACGTTATCTCGCGCCAGGCGTCAGAGAACGCCTCCGCGTTGAGCACCGCAAGCTGGCGCGGGCCGATGGGCGCGCCGGGACGGGCGTGGGCGTTGGCCACATGCGCCACCGGCCAGGATTCGGAAATCAGTGCCATGACGGGATGTACCTGCACGGTTGTGGAACCCGCGGCGGCGGGGTCGGCCGCCGCGGGTCCCGATTGTTCAACGGGTCGCTTCGATGGCGGCGAGGAAGGCGTCGAGCATCTCCTCGCCCTCAGCGCCGAAGCGCTCCACGATCACCTTGCGCACGGCCGGCTGGGCCGCCTCGCGGAAGGCTTCGCGCTCGGCGGCGGTGGGGGTGTAGACCTCCATGCGCTGGGCCAGGTGCGGCAGGCCCCGGTCGGAGGCCTCGATCACCCGCGCCATGCCGCGCCCGGCGACGATGGCCGAGCGGGCCGCGTAGCGCACCACTGCCTGCTCCTCCGGGGTGAGGCCGTCGAAGAATTCCCGGTTGATGACCCAGACGTAGGGGGCGAACAGGTGCTGGGTCAGGGTCAGGTACTTCTGCACCTCGTCGAACTTGGCGAACGAGACGATGGGCACCGGGTTCATCTGGCCGTCCGCCACCCCGGTCTGCAGGGCGGTGTAGACCTCCGACCAGGCGATGGCCGCGGGCTGACCGCCCAGGGAGGAGACCAGGGTCTTGTGGGTGTCGAGCCCCATGGTGCGGATCTTCAGCCCGTCGAGATCGGCCGGCGAGTGGATGACCCGCTTGGAGTTGGTGAAGGCGAAGAAGCCGCCCGAGTCGCCGAAGCCGAGCACCTCCAGCCCGGTCCTGGCCTTGATGTCACCGGCCAGCCGGTCGCCGAAGGGGCCGTCGAAGACCGCGTAGGTGCTGCTAATGTTGGGGAAGGCGAAGGGCATGTCGAGCACGCCGATCATCGGGTAGGCGGAGGCGAAGCCGCCCACCGAGTGGATGCCCGACTGCACCACCCCGGCCTTGATCTGCTGCAGCACCTCGGCGTCCTTGCCCAGCTGGCCGTTGGGGAAGGTCTGCACGGTGACCTCGCCGTTGGTCCCCGCCTCCACCAGGCTCTTGAACACCGTGGCCATGGCGCCGGTGGGATTATCGAAGGGGTCGTCGTTGTTCAGGTGGTGGAGCTTGATCACCTTGGCGGCGAAGGCCGGGGCGGCTCCGAGGGTGGTGGCCAGGACGGCGGCGACGGCGGTGGCGGCAACTCTCTTCAGCAGTCTTGTTTTCATGGGTCGGAACTCTCCTTGGTGACGGGTCAGAACCCGAGCAGGCGTGGCACGTACAGCGTCAGATCGCCCCAGTAGGCGACCAGGAACAGCACCCCGACCTCCACCAGGATGAAGGGCCAGAGGGCGGCGCTGATGCGCTCGATGCTCTCCCCGGTAACCGAGGAGAGCACGAACAGGCAGGCCCCCACCGGCGGGGTCATCAGGGAGATGTTGAGGGCCAGGATGATCATGATGCCGGCATGGACCGGGTCCATGCCGATGGTGACGGTCAGGGGCGCGAGCACCGGCGCCAGGATGATGAGCGCGGCGTTGATGTCCATGAACAGCCCCACCAGCAGCAGCAGGCCGAGGATCAGGGCGATGATCACCTGTGGGTCATGGGACAGGGCCAGGAAGGCCGCGGCGATGGCCTGGGGAATCTGGTTGAAGGTCATCCACCAGCCGAGGATGGAGGCCGAGGCGATGACCAGGAACACCACGCCGGTGATGCGCGCGGTGCGCACCAGCATCTCCCCCAGGTCCTGCAGGCTGATGCTGCGGTAGATACCCGCCCCCACGACGAGGGCGTAGAGCACCGCGATGGCGGCCGCCTCGGTGGGAGTGACCACCCCGCCCAGAATACCGCCGAGGATGATCAGCGGCATCAGGATCGCCAGCAGGCTGGAGCGGAAGCTGCGCAGGATGAGGCGCAGGCTCGGCCCGCCCTCGCCCTTGGGCAGACGCAGGCGCCGGCCGAGGGCCGCGATGACCGCCATGCACAGCAGCGCCACCAGCAGGCCCGGGATGATGCCGGCGGCGAACAGCCCGGCGATGGAAACCCCCATCAGGGAGCCGTAGATGACCATCAGGTTGGAGGGCGGGATAGTGGGACCGATGATGGAGCCCGCCGCCGTCACCGCACAGGCGAAGGGTCGGCTGTAGCCCTTTCGCACCATGGCCGGCACCAGGGTGTTGCCGAAGGCGGCGGCGTCGGAGACCGCCGCGCCGGTCATGCCGGCGAACAGCACCGAGGCCACCATGTTGGAGTGGGCCAGGCCACCGCGCAGGTAGCCCACCAGGGCCTCGGCGAACCCGATGAGGCGCTCGGTGATGCCGGAGCGGTTCATGATCTCGCCGGCAAGGATGAAGAAGGGCATGGCCATGAAAGTGAACAGATCGAGCCCCTCGAAGAAGCGCTTGGGGGCCATGGCCATGAAGTTCCAGCCGCCCAGCTGCAGCAGGCCGGTCACCCCGGCCACGCCCAGCACGTAGCCGATGGGCATGCCCAGCAGCAGCAGGCCGAAGAAGACGATGGCGACGGTGATCATGCGGCGCCCTCCAGCTCCCGGCCGGGGGGAATGCCGGGACCGGCCACCAGGTCTCGGGCCAGCACCGCCAGGATCTGCACCGCCGTGAGGGTCGCGGCCACCGGCACCGCGGCGAAGGGCAGCAGCATGGTCATGCCGAAGATGTTGGCGTACTGGTGGGCGCCCGTGACGGCCATCCCCACGCCGAACACCGCCATGAAGACGAAGAACGCCAGCCCCACCCCGTCCACCGCGAAGCGCAGCACCCGGCGCACCGTCGCCGGCAGGCGCAGGAACAGGAACTCCACCCCGATGTGCTCGCGCCGCTGGGCACCGGCGGAGATGGCCAGCAGCGCCGCCCAGATCATCACGTAGCGGGCCAGCTCCTCGCTCCAGGTCTCGCCCAGATGCAGGACGTAGCGGGACAGCACCCCGAACCAGACGATCAGCACCATGGCCGCCAGCAGGAGCGCGCAGACCCGCTCCACCCAGCGGTTGAGGTGCACGCTGAAGGCCACGAAGCGGCCCAGCGCATGCTGCAGGTTGGTGCGGTCGGCTTCCATGGACCCTCCAGCGGGCGGCGTGTGGAGCGAACGTTCCACCGAGAATGAAACAAGATTTTCATTCTGTCAATATATGATACGATTGTTTCAACGATTGGCAAACCGGTGCCGACGTGTTCTCTTAAGGGAGCGTGGCCATGCAAGAGAGCGGGGAGATGACGGACAAAGAGGGCCCGGACCTGGAGAGCCGGATCCGGGAGCATTACGAGACGCTGCCGCCGGCGGAGCGGCGTCTCGGCGACCTGCTGCTGGACTTTCCCGGCGACATCGCCACCTACTCGGCCACCGAGCTGGCGCGCATGGCGGGCACCTCCAAGGCGGCCGCGACGCGGCTGTTCCGGCGCCTCGGCTACAGCGACTTCAATGCCGTCCGGCGCCAGGTGCGCGCGGCCCGGCGCTGGGGCTCTCCGGTCTACCTCACCGGCACCGACACCCTGCGCTCCCGCAGCCGCACCATCGCCGAGCACCTGGAGCGGGAATCGGCCAACCTCAGCCGCACCCTGGAGAGCCTGCGCCCGGACACGGTGCGCACGGCGGTCCGCGCCCTGGCCCGCGCCCCGCGGATATTCGTGGCCGGGTTCCGCAACAGCCACTTCCTGGCCAACTATCTCTACCGCCAGCTGACCCTGATGCGGCCCGGCGTCCGGCTGGTGCCCTCGGCCGGGCAGACCCTGGGCGAGGACCTGGTGGACCTCGCCCAGGGCGACGTGGTGGTGGTGGTGGCCCTGCGCCGGCGCGTCACCGCGGTGCAGAAACTGGTGGAGGCGAGCCGGGCGCGGGGGGCGCAAGTCCTGCTCATCACCGATCCCTCCGCCACCCGCTGCACCCGGCTCGCCGACTGGACCCTCACCTGCGAGGTGCGCAGCATCTCGCCCTTCGACTCCTACGCCGCCGCCATCAGCGTCCTCAACCTGCTCTGCGCGGTGCTGTTCCAGCGCGAGCTGAAGAACGGCTACCAGCGCCTGCGGGAGATCGAGACCTGGCACGACGCGCTGGAAGAGCTGGAGACCTACGACCGCTTCCCCTTCGAGCAGGAAACCGGCGCCGGGGAGGAGTGACCCGTTCACCGCACACCGGGGCTGTCACCGTCCCCTCATCCCAACCATCCGCAACCGCCCATGTCCGACACCCCGCTGCCCCTCGGCAAGCTGCCCCCCGCACTGCTCGCCCGACTGCTCGCCCGCACCCCCGCCGACGACCCCCGCATCCTGGTGGGACCGGGCGTGGGGCTGGACTGCGCGGTGGTGGAGATGGGCGATCGGCTGCTGGTGTGCAAGTCCGACCCGGTCACCTTCGTCACCGACGCCCTCGGCCACTACCTGGTGCAGGTGAACGCCAACGATCTCGCCACCACCGGCGCCGAACCGCGCTGGCTGCTGGTCACCCTGCTGCTGCCGGAGGGCCGCGCCGCACCGGCGCAGGCGGAGTCAATCATGGCGCAGGTGGGAGAGGCCTGCCGGGCGCTGGGGGTGAGCGTGGTGGGCGGTCACACGGAGGTGACCCGCGGACTGGATCACCCGGTGGCGGCGGGCACCCTGCTGGGGGAGGTGGCGCGGGAGCGGCTGGTCACCCCCCGCGGCGCCCGCCCTGGCGATCGGCTGCTGCTCACCAAGGGGGTGCCCATCGAGGGCGTCTCCATCCTCGCCCGGGAATTCGCCGGGCGGCTGGCGGAGGCGCTGGAGCCGGCGGAGCTGGCCGCGGCACGGGACTTCCTCCACAGCCCGGGCATCAGCGTCGTGCGCGACGCCCGCACGGCCCTGGCGGCGGGCACCGTCACCGCCATGCACGACCCCACCGAGGGCGGCGTGCGCGCGGCCCTCTGGGAGCTGGCCGAGGCCAGCGGCCGGCGGCTGCGGGTGGATCCGGCGGCCATCCCGGTGCCGGCGCTGGCCGGGCGCATCTGCGCCGCCCTCGGCCTCGACCCGCTGGCCACCATCGCCTCGGGCGCGTTGCTGCTCACCACCCCGGCGGGGGACGCCGCCGCCATCCGCGCGGCCCTGGCGGCGGCGGACATTCCCTGCGCCGAGATCGGTACCGTGGAGGCGGGTCCGCCGGAGGTGGTGGCCCAGGGTCCGGAAGGAATCGCCCCCTGGCCCGCCCCGCCCCGGGACGAGATCGCCCGGCTGTTCGAGGGCTGATCACGGCCCGTACACCTGCCGCACCGGCTACTGGAAACCGGAAACCGGAAACCGGTGACAGGCGCCTCAAAGAAACACGAACGGCAGCTCCCGCCGCGCCCCGTAGCCCGGTGCGGCCAGCCGCGCCGCCTCCGCCTCCCGCCGGGCCGCCCGCAGGGGCGCCTCGATGCGCCGGTCGGCGACGCGGTAGCGCGGCTCCAGGTCGATGTCCGCCAGCCCGGGACAGGGCGCGGCGAACACCTCCCGGTAGAGCCCGGTCATCATGCCATGGCGGCTCGCCATGAGCAGGTTGGTGGCCCCCTTGATGGACGCCACGTCCTCCTCGCCGTGCACCAGCAGGCTGGTGACCAGCATCACCGCCACGGCGTGCAGCACGTCGCCCTCCACGTGGGCGATGAAGACCGAGAGGTGCTCGCGGGTCAGCGGCACCTGAGCGCGCCAGGCCCAGCGCACCATCCCCCGCAGCAGCAGGCTGAAGAACTCCGGCACCCCCCATTCCATGCCCAACCCCACCGAGGCCAGGGCCTCGAGGCGGGTGAAGGCGGGATCGCCCGCCACCAGCCGCTGGGTGAGGACATTGTCGGCCACCTCCGGGAGCAGTGGCACGTCCTGCGCCGCGAAGGGCACCCCGAGGCCGTCGAACAGGCGCCGGTAGAGGGCCATGTGGGTGACCGAGTCGAGCACTCCGCGCAGGTCGGCGAAGTCCTCGGGGTGGGCGCTGCTCACCCCGTACTCGTCGGCCAGCAGCTGGGCCAGCACCGTCTGCACCAGCTCCGAGACCCGCTCGTTGAGCACGCCGTAGGGCAGCGGCATGAGGCCGTGGAACCGCCCCAGCGCCAAGGCCACGCACTGGCGGGTGTTCTTCACCTGGTTGAAGTAGTGCAGGGCGAAGCGCAGGAACTCGTCGCGGCTGAACGCCCCCTCGGCGAAGCGCAGGAAGAAGGGGTGGCGCCAGACCGGGTGCTCCATGACGTGGGCGTGCAGCTCCCGGAACAGTTCATGGAGCCGCGCGCCGTCGAACAGCAGCGCCCGGGGAAAGGCGCTGCCCGGATCGGCCGCGGCCACGGAGCGCAGCCCCTCGAGCAGGCCGCGCAGGGGGTTGCCCGGCGCATCGAGCTGGCCGATGATGCGGGCGAAGTCGGCCGCCTGGCCGGTCTTGAACCGCTCCAGCAGCGCCAGGGGCTCCAGCTCGGGCAGGTCGGGGAAGGGATGCACGCCGGGCAGCAGGCGCAGGGCGCCGTCGGGCTGCTGTTCCAGCAGGTCGGTGAGCCGGTGGGGAAGAGAGCGGTTCGCGGACTGGGTCATGCTAGTCTTGTGGGCTGGCCCTGGAGGCAATTCAGCAAATCCTTATGTTACTGTCGGCAGCCGGCGAACAAAACGCCACCGATTGCGCGGCCATTCCCCGCCCGCGCCCCGGGAACTAGGAGGACGAGATGAACATCGCGCTGCTGGGCACCGGCCTCATGGGCCAGCCGCTGGGCGCCCGCCTGCTGGCCGCCGGTCACAGCCTGTGGGCCTGGAACCGCACTCCCGGCCGCGCCGCCGGGCTGGTGGAGCTCGGGGCGGGCCTGGCCCGGGACCCGGTGGAGGCCCTGCGCCACGCCGAGGCGGTGGTGCTGATGCTGGCCGACGCGGCGGCCATCGGGACCACCCTGCTCACCGCCGCCGCCCGGACGGAGCTGCGGGACCGGCTGGTGGTGCAGATGGGCACCATCGCCCCCGCCGAGAGCCGCGCCATCGGGGCGGTGGTGGAGGAGGCCGGCGGCACCTACCTGGAGGCGCCGGTGCTGGGCAGCATTCCCGAGGCCCGCGACGGCACGCTCCTGGTCATGGCGGGCGGCTCGCCCGCGGCGCTGGAGCGCGCCGCTCCGCTGCTGCGCTGCTTCGGCGCCGATCCGATCCACGTGGGCCCGGTGGGCCAGGCCGCGGCGCTGAAGCTGGCCCTGAACCAGCTCATCGGCGCGCTCACCTCCGGCTTCGCCCTGAGCCTGGGGCTGGTGCAGCGCGAAGGCGTCCCGGTGGAGACCTTCATGACGGTGCTGCGCCAGAGCGCCCTCTACGCCCCCACCTTCGACAAGAAACTGGAGCGGATGCTCGGCGACGACTACGCCAACCCCAACTTCCCGGTGAAGCACCTGCTCAAGGACCTGCGCCTGTTCGCCGCGGCGGCCCGGGCACAGGGCCTCGACCCGGCCCTGGCGGAACTGGTGGGCGGGGTGCTGGAACGGGCGCAGGCGGAGGGGCTGGGGGATCAGGACTACTCGGCCCTGTTCTACGCCCTGCGCGGCCCGCGGCCGGGAACCTGAGCCGGCGCCGCCGGTCTCAACCACACTGCCGGAGAGCCGGCGCGGAACCGCCCGGGACATTCACTTCACTTTACGGATATCCATGGAACGCTTCATCGAAAACACGCTCTACGCCAGCCGCTGGCTGCTGGCCCCCATCTACCTGGGACTGAGCCTGGCGCTGCTGGCGCTCGGCATCAAGTTCTTCCAGGAGCTCGTCCACCTCCTGCCCCACGTCTTCGACACGCCGGAGACGGACCTGGTGCTCACCGTGCTGGCGCTCATCGACATGACCCTGGTGGGCAGCCTGCTGGTGATGGTGATGTTCAGCGGCTACGAGAATTTCGTCTCGCGCCTGGATCTCGAGGAGAGCAGCCACAAGCTCGAGTGGCTGGGCAAGCTCGACGCCGGCAGCCTGAAGCTGAAGGTGGCCGCCTCCATCGTGGCCATCTCCTCCATCCACCTGCTGCGCGCCTTCATGAACGCCCAGCACATCCCCAACGACAAGCTGCTCTGGTATGTCATCATCCACCTCACCTTCGTGGCCTCGGCGGTGTTCATGGGCCTGCTGGACAGGATGACGAAGCATTGAGCGATGGGTGATGGGTGATGGGTGATGGGTGATGGGTGATGGGTGATGGGTGATGGGTGATGGGTGATGGGTGATGGGTATGATGATGTCTTTTCTCATCACGCATCACTCATCACCGTGAATGCGTGAAGGCGTGAAGGCGTGAAGGCGTGAATGCGTGAATGCGTAGGGCCGGATTCATCCGGCCGGGCAGGGCGCAACGCTCATCACCAATGCGTAGGGCCGGATTCATCCGGCCGGGCAGGGCGCAACGCTCATCACCATGCGTGCGACGACAGGAGAGAGCCCATGAAGACCAGCCTGCTGCTGGTGGCGCACGGCAGCCGCCGCGCCGCCTCCAACGACGAGGTGCGCCGACTCACCGAGGCCCTGGCCGAGCGGGCCGGCGAGCGTTACCACGGGGTCAGCTGCGCCTTCCTGGAGCTGGCCGAGCCCTCCATCCCGGACGGCGTGCGCGCCTGCCTCGACGCCGGCGCCGGGGAGGTGGTGGTCCTGCCCTTCTTCCTCTCCGCCGGCCGCCACGTGGCCGAGGACATCCCCGGCGAGGTGGAGAAGGTGCGCGCGGAGCGGCCCGAGGCCCGCATCCGCATCGCCCCCTACCTGGGCGCCGCCGACGCTATCCCGGCCCTGCTGCTGGAGCTGGCCGGGCACTAGTGCGGGCGGCGGCACGGGCCCCGGGCGGCCATCCGCCGCCAGCCTGATATACTCCGGGGAACCGGGCCGTTCCGTGCCCGCTTTCCGGGAGCGTCCATGTCCTCCGAAGAACCTCTCATCGCCGTTTTCGTCGACTACGAGAACCTCGCCATCGGCGTGCGCGACATGAACAGCGGCGAGTTCCAGATCGAGCTGGTGCTCAAGCGTCTGCTGGAGAAGGGCCGCATCGTCTTCAAGCGCGCCTACTGCGACTGGAGCCACTACCGCTCGGCGGTACGGGAATTCCATCTGCAGGGCATCGAGCTCATCGACATCCCCCAGAGCAAGGTGAGCGGCAAGAACAGCGCCGACATCCGCATGGTGGTGGACGCCATCGATCTCTGCTATGCCAAGCAGCACATCGACATGTTCGCCCTGCTCTCCGGCGACAGCGACTTCTCCCCCCTGGTCTCCAAGCTCAAGGAGAACGACAAGCGGGTGCTCGGCTGCGGCGTGAAGAGCTCCACCTCGGATCTGCTCATCAGCAACTGCGACGAGTTCATCTACTACGACGACCTGATCCGCGAGACCCAGAAGCCGAAACCGAGCCAGCGCCGCAAGCGCGGCTCCAAGGCGCCTCCCGCCGACGCCAAGCAGCAGGAGTCCCTGGACCGGCTGATGGAGATCATCCACTCCCTCGAGCGCGACTACGATCCCCTCTGGGGCTCGCTGGTGAAGCAGACCATCCGCCGCGTCTACCCCGGCTTCAACGAGTCCTACTACGGCTACCGCAGCTTCGCCGAGCTGCTGAAGGCGGCCCAGGCCGAGGGGCTCATCGAGCTGGAGTACGACGAACAGCGCGGCAACTACGAGGTCCGCACCAAGGGGGACTGAGCGCCCGTGAACAGCGCCCTCCCGCCGCCCGGCGACATCGAGAGCGGTCCCGAAGCGGGAACCTTCCGGCTCACCGGCGCCTGGACCACCGCCCACCTGGAGCGGCTGCGGCTGCGGCTGGACCGCAGCCCGTGGCCGGCCGCCGGCATGGTCCGGCTGCAGGCCGGGGCGCTGGACGCCCTGGACACGGGCGGGGCCTGGCTGCTGCAGGGCCTGCTGGGAGAGCTGCGGGGCCGCGGCCTGGAGCCCCGGCTCGACGGCCTGCGCGGGGAGTTCTCCGCGCTGCTGGAGCTGGTACGGGAGCGGCTCGGCGAAGCGGCCCCCGCCGCCCCGCCGCCCCGCGAGGGGACATTGGCCTGGCTCGGCCGCGAGGCCTGGCGCCGGGCCGAGGAGGGCCTGGCCCTGCTCGCCTTCTTCGGCGAGACGGTGGTGGCGCTGGGCCGCAACCTCCGCCACCCGGGCCGCATCCGCCGCCACGCCCTGCTGGAGAACCTGCAGAGCGCCGGGGTCAACGCCCTGCCCATCCTCGCGCTGCTCTCCTTCCTCATCGGTGTGGTCATCGCCTACCAGGGCGGGGTGCAGCTGAAGACCTACGGGGCCAATATCTTCATCGTGGAGCTGGTCACCATCACCATGCTGCGCGAGCTGGCCCCGCTGATGGCGGCCATCATCGTGGCCGGGCGCACCGGTTCCGCCTTCACCGCGCAGATCGGCACCATGCAGGTGACCGAGGAGATCGACGCCCTGCGCACCATCGGCATCGCCCCCATGGACCTGCTGGTGCTGCCCAAGCTGTTCGGGCTGGTGCTGGCGCTGCCCCTGCTCACGGTCTTCGCCGACACCTTCGGCGTCCTGGGCGGCATGACCATGGCCGCCCTGATGCTGGACGTGAGCTTCGGCGACTTCCTCGACCGCATCCCCCAGGCGGTGTCGGCCACCTCGTTCCTGATCGGCGTGGGCAAGGCGCCCGTGTTCGCCGCCATCATCGCCCTGGTGGGCTGCTACCAGGGGTTCCGGGTCAGCGGCGGGGCCGACAGCGTGGGCCGCCAGACCACCAAGAGCGTGGTGCAGTCCATCTTCCTGGTGATCATCGCCGATGCCGTCTTCTCCATCCTCTACAGCTGGCTGGGGATCTGAGCATGGCCGCGGACACCGTCATCGAGGTCGAGGGGCTGCGCACCTGCTTCGGCGAGACCTGCATCCACGACGGGGTGAACCTCTCGGTACGGCGTGGTGAAGTACTGGGAATCGTGGGCGGCAGCGGCACCGGCAAGTCGGTCCTGCTGCGGGAGATCATCATGCTGCACGAACCCACCGCCGGCACCATCCGCCTGTTCGGAGAGGAGACCGGGGACCTCGACGAGGCCGCCGCCGATCGCCTGCGCCGGCGCATGGGGGTGATGTTCCAGCAGGGGGCCCTGTTCAGCTCGCTCACGGTGCTGGAGAACGTGATGGTCCCGCTCCGGGAGCAGCTGCGGCTGCCGCCGGCACTGATGGAGTCGGTGGCCGCGCTCAAGATCGCCCTCGCCGGACTGCCCGCCGACGCCGGCCCGAAGTTCCCCCGCCAGCTCTCCGGTGGCATGCTCAAGCGGGCCGCGGTGGCGCGGGCGCTGGCCCTGGACCCGGAACTGCTGTTCCTGGACGAGCCCAGCGCGGGGCTGGATCCGGTTTCCGCCAACGCCCTGGACGAGCTCATCCTGCAGCTGCGCGACTCCCTGGGGCTGACGGTGGTGATGGTGACCCACGATCTCGACTCCCTGTGGCGGGTCTCCGACCGGGTCGCCTTCCTGGGGGAGAAAAAGGTCATCGGACTGGGTAGCATGGAGGCACTGAGCCGCTCTGAGCATCCGCTCATCAGCACCTACTTCCAGGGACCGCGGGGCCGGGCAGCCAAGGAGCACGCATGGGCGGGAAGGTAAACTACACGCTGGTGGGGCTGTTCGTCCTGCTGCTCGGCACCGGGTTCATCGCCACGGTGCTGTGGCTCACCGCGCGCACCGGCGCGGCGGAGTACGACACCTACGTCGCCTACTTCTCCGAGTCGGTCTCCGGCCTCAACCCCAAGGCGTCGGTCAAGTACCGCGGCGTGGAGGTGGGGCGCGTGGACCGGATCGCGCTGGACCGGGACAACCCCGAGCGGGTGCAGCTGCTGCTGGCGATCGAGCGGGGCACCCCGGTGAAGGAGGACACGGTGGCGATCCTCTCCACCCAGGGCATCACCGGGCTCGCCTATGTGGAGCTCACCGGCGGCAGCCGCGAGGCCCCCATGCTGGCCGCCGCCCCGGGGGCGCCCTGGCCCGAGATCAAGACCGGCCCCTCGCTGCTGGTGCGCCTGGACACGGCGGTGACCACGGCGCTGACCCAGCTCAGCGAGGTGGCCCAGAGCTTCGACCAGATCAGCGAACGGCTGCTGGCCCTGCTGGATGCCGACAACCAGCGCGCCATCGCCGGCACGCTGGCCAACGTGGAGTCCATCACCGGCGGCCTCGCCGGGCGCATGGACGAGCTCGGCCGCGGCCTGGAGGAGCTGAAGGTGGTGCTGGAGAATACCGCCAGGGCCAGTGCCGGGCTGCCCGAGGTCATGCGCCAGGCCCAGGCCGGCATCGAGACGGTCAAGGCCAGCGCGGCGAGCATCGACCGCCTCGCCCGCGACCTCGACGGGGTGGTGGTGGAGGGCGGTGCGGAGATGAACCGGCTCACCCGGGAGACCCTCGCCCCGCTCGGCCCCCTGCTGGCCGAGCTGCAACGCCTGGTGGGCGCCCTCAACCGCTTCACCCAGGACCTGGAAGACAAACCCAACCTGCTGCTGCTCGGCCGTCCCGCCCCGGCGCCCGGGCCCGGGGAGTGATCGCCATGCACCCTGTCCGTTGGCTGCTGCTTGCCCCGTTCCTCATCCTGCTGCCGGGCGGGTGCGCCAACTTCCCCGGCCAGAGCGCGGGGAAGCCGATGCAGACCTACATGCTGGCGCCCGCGCCGGCCGTCCCCGCAGCGTCGCCGACGACTGCGACGGGCCCGGTGCTGCTGGTCTCCACGCCCCAGGCCGAGGCCGGCTACGACAGCCGGCGGATGGCGTACACCGAGCGGCCGTTCGAACTGCGCTACTTCGCCAGCAATTCCTGGGCGGACGACCCGGCACGGATGCTGGAGCCCCTGCTGGTGCGGCGGCTCGAGGCCCTGGGCAGGTACCGCGCGGTCATCACGCCGGGCGCCGGCGCCGATGCCGGGCTGCGCCTGGACACCTGGCTCGAGGCACTGGTGCAGGAGTTCCAGGCCACACCGGCACAGGTGAGAATCGTGCTGCGGGTGCAGCTGACGGATCTGGCCGGCCGGCGGATACTGGCCAGCGAGCGTATCGAGACGACGGCGCCCACGCCCAGCGCGGATCCCTACGGCGGGGTCATCGCCGCCAACCGGGCGCTGGAGCAGGCGCTCGACCGGGTGGCCGATATCTGCGCGGGGGCGACCGGAGAGTAAGGCCTGGAAAAGATTCGACGCCAGGACGCGAAGGCGCGAAGGACGCCGGGGAGCAACAAGGCCATATCGCGGGCAGACTGAACCGGAGTGGCCGCAGACCACGGGTCCGGGTCAGGGGATTTCCCGGCGTCTCTCGGCGGTGAAAAACAGGCGCATCGAGGCGGCGGGAGCGGGGCGCTCCCGCCGCCGTCTTCGATCAGTCGTGGTGATGGCCGCCGGGGCCGTGGACGTGGCCGTGCTCCATCTCCTCGGCGGTGGCGTCGCGCACTTCGCGCACGGTGACGTCGAAGTTCAGGGTCACGCCGGCGAGCGGATGGTTGCCGTCGACGGTGACCGTGTCGCCCTCGATATCCACCACCGTCACCACCAGCGGCCCCGAGTCGGTGCTGGCGTGGAACTGCATTCCCACCTGCAGATCCTCGGCGCCCTGGAAACGGTCCTTCGGGACCTCCTGGCGCAGGGTATCCATCCGTTCGCCGTAGCCCTCTTCCGGCGGAACGCGCACGTTGAGCTGCTCACCCGTCTGCTTGCCCTCGAGAGCCGACTCCAGGCCCGGGATGATGTTGTTCATCCCGTGGATATAGGCCAGGGGCTCGCGCCCGTCCGAGGAGTCGATGACCGCGCCGTCATCATCGGTCAGGGTGTAGTCGATGGTGACGACCTTGTTCTTGGCAATCTGCATATTCGGAGAACCTGTATTCGCTGATAAAGCTTTCAGCATACGCGCCCCATCTCACGATGTCCAAGACAGCCCCCGGCTCAACAGCCTAAATATTTGATAAATGTCGCAAAACGGAACCGGCAACCGGGCTATCCTACGGAGTCGGCAGTAGCGTGCGCCTGGACGTTCCGCCCCGCCGACCCGCCGGCTCCGGCCGGGCGAGGGCCCCACGCCCTGGCCGTGCATTGCGCCCCCTTCCGCCACAACCGGGGTGCCGAATGTACCCGCGGGTCCGACGCAGTACACTGGGCGGCAGCGCCGGTCCGGACCGGCGGCTGTCGCGAAATCACAGAGGCACTTCATGTCACAGACCCGGCCCCGCCTCACCCCCCTGAACATCGCCCTCGGCTATGGACTGCTGGCCGCCCTGTGGATTTTCATCTCCGACGGACTGATCCTGGAGCTGGCCGACGGCACCGCCCATCTCCACCGGCTGCAGACCCTCAAGGGCTGGGCCTTCGTGGGCGTCACCGCCATCCTCCTGTTCCTGGTCATCAACCGCCTGCAGCGCCAGCTGGTCCGTTCGCGCCGGGAGCTCGCCGCCAGCGAGGCCCACTACCGCAACCTGGTGGAGAATGTCTCCGACGCGGTGGCGGTACTCGATGCCCGGGGGATCATCCACTACCAGAATCCGAGCTCGGAGACCCTGCTGGGCTACCACCCCGGCGACCTGGAGGGACGGGATGTCTTCGAGATCATCCACCCCGAGGATCAGCCCCGGGCCCGCGCCCGGCTCGAGGCGCTGGTGGCCCACCCGGGCAGCCGGACGAGCCTCGAGCTGCGCCTGCTGCGTCACGACCATGCCTGGGCCCCGGTGGAGGCTGCGGCGCGTTCGGACCTGCATACCGATGGCCGGATCGAAATCGCCGTCGTGAGCCGCGACATCAGCGACAGGCTCCGCGTCCAGCGCGAAGTCGAGCAGCACCAGGCGGACCTGGAGAGCCTGTTGCGGCTCTCCGGCGAGCTGGCCTCCAGCAGCGAGTTCGACCGCATCGCATCAAGGGCGCTGCAGACCGCGGCCAGGCTGCTGGGACTGGATACCTGCGCCCTGATGCAGCCGGGGCCGGACGGCGACACCCTGGTGGCACGGCAGGTGCTGGGCTGGCCGGCGGAGCACGTGAACCGGATCGTTCTCTCCTCCGGGGAGGGGATCTCGAGCCATGTACTGCACACCCGTCGCCCCGCCACGGTCCTCGACTACAGCCGGGAACAGCGCTTCACGGCACCCCCGGCCGTACTGGAGCACGGCATGCGCTCCGCCCTGGCCGTACCCATGCTGGCCGAGGAAGAGGTGACCGGCGTCCTGGTGGGACACACGCGGGCTGTCCGGCAGTTCACGGAACGGGAGATCGCACTCCTGCAGACGGTGGCCAACCAGACCGCCCTGACCCTGCGCAACGCCGACGCCCGGGCCGCCCTGTCCGCCAGCGAAGCCCGCCACCGCTCCCTGGTGGAGCAGCTCCAGGAGGGGATCTTCCGCACCGACGCGAAGGGGCGGGCCACCTTTCTCAACCCGGCCTGGGAGACCATCACCGGCTTCCCGGTGGCCGAGGCCCTCGGCCAGTGCATCTTCAACTTCACCCCCTGGCGCGAGCGCACCGCCAACAAGCGGCGCTTCTACGCGCTGCTCACCGGCGAGAGCGCCGAGATGCGGGACGAGATCCGCTTCCGGACCCGGGACGGCAGCCCGCGCTGGATCCAGGTGCACGCCCGGCGCATCGAGGACGAGACCGGAGCGGTGATCGGCTGCACGGGCACCCTCGTGGACATCAGCGAACAGCGCCGGCTCAAGCACTCGCTGGAGGAGAGCGAGGCGCGGCTGCGCTCGCTCATCAACGCCACGCCGGACATCATCTGCTTCAAGGACGGCGACGGCCGCTGGCTGGAGGCGAACGCGGCGGACCTGGATCTGTTCGAGCTGGAGTCGGTGGACTACCGCAACCACACCGATATCGAGCTCGCCGGATTCTCGCCCGCCTACCGGAAGTACTTCGAGGCGTGCGTCCTCAGCGACGACCGGGCCTGGCGCCACGGGGCGCCGAGCCGCGGCGAGGAGCGCATCACCCGCGCCGACGGCGTGGAGAAGGTCTACGACGTCATCAAGGTGCCCCTGTACGATCCCGACGGCAGCCGCAGGGGACTGGTGGTGCTGGGCCGGGACGTGACCGAGCAGAGCCGGGCCCTGGAAGCCCTGAGCGAAAGCGAGCGGCGCTACCGGCAGATATTCGAGAACAACAGCGCCATCAAGCTGCTCATCGATCCCGCGGATCTCACCATCGTGGACGCCAATCCGGCGGCGGCCGAGTTCTATGGCTACCCGCTGGAGCGGCTGCGGGGGATGCGGATGGCCGAAATCAACCCCCTCTCCCGGGAGGCCATCGAGGCGGAGAAGGCCCGGGCCCGGAGCGAATCAAGACCCCTCCATTTCCGTCACCGCCTCGCCTCCGGGGAGATGCGGACCATCCAGGCCCACGTGGGGCAGGTGGAGGTGGACGGCCGGGAACTGGACTACGCCATCATCCAGGACGTCACCGATCGCCAGCGGGCGGAAGAGCAGCTGCGGCTCGCCGCCCGCGTGTTCGAGAGCACCAACGAGGGCGTGGTGGTGACCGATACCGACGGCATCATCCTGACCGTCAACAACGCCTTCGAGCGCATCACCGGCTACGGGGCGGCGGAGGTCAAGGGGCAGAACCCGCGCATTCTCAAGTCCGACCGCCACGACGAGCTGTTCTACCGCACCCTGTGGGAGAACATCCTCACCACCGGCCAGTGGCAGGGCGAGATCTGGAACCGGCGCAAGAGCGGCGAAATCTATCCCGAGTGGCTCACCATCAGCGCGGTGCGCGACACCGCCGGCGAAACCACCCACTTCGTGGGCGTGTTCGCCGACATCAGCGCCATCAAGGAGTCGGAGCAGCAACTGGAGCACCTCGCCCACCACGATCCCCTTACCGGGCTGCCCAACCGGCTGCTGTTCAACGCCCGGCTCGCCCACGCCCTCCAGCGCGCCCGCCGCGAACAGTCCCAGGTGGCGGTGCTGTTCCTGGATCTGGACCGGTTCAAGAACGTCAACGACAGCCTCGGCCATCCCGCCGGCGACCGCCTGATCCAGGCCGTGGCGGGACGCCTCGTGGGGTGCGTGCGCGATCAGGACACGGTGGCCCGGCTGGGCGGGGACGAGATCACCATCATCGCCGAGGACATCCGCCACTCCCGCGACGCCGCGGCGGTGGCGCAGAAGGTCCTCGAGGCCTTCGCCCGCCCCTTCGCGCTGGACGACCAGGAGGTCTACATCACCGCCAGCATGGGTGTCAGCCTGTTTCCGGACGACGGCGGGGAGGTGGCCACGCTGGTGAAGAATGCCGATGCGGCCATGTACCGGGCCAAGGCCCAGGGCCGCAACAACTACCAGTTCTACACCGCCGAGCTGACCACCATGGCCTTCGAGCGCCTGGCCCTGGAATCGAGCCTGCGCCGGGCGCTCGAGCGGGGCGAGCTGGTGCTGCACTACCAGCCCCAGGTGGCCTGCGGCGACGGCCGCATCACCGGGCTGGAAGCACTGGTGCGCTGGCGACATCCGGAGATGGGGCTGGTGGCGCCGGGCCGCTTCATCCCCATTGCCGAGGAGACCGGCCTCATCATCCCGCTCGGCGCCTGGGTCCTGGAGGCCGCCTGCCGGCAGGCCCACGTCTGGCACACGGCGGGCCATCCCGGCCTGACCCTGTCGGTGAATCTCTCCGCGCGCCAGTTCCAGCAGCCCGACCTGGTGGAGACGGTGGAACGCATCCTCGCCGAGACCGGCCTGGAAGCCGGCACCCTGGAGCTCGAGCTCACCGAGAGCGCCTTCACGGACAATGCCGAGGAGGCCGTACGCAGCCTGCACCGGCTCAAGGCGCTCGGCGTGACCCTGGCCATCGACGACTTCGGCACCGGCTACTCGTCCCTGTCCCAGATCAAGCAGTTTCCCATCGACCGGCTCAAGATCGACAAATCCTTCGTGGACGACATCCCCCACGACGCCGACGACATGACCATCACCCGGGCCATCATCGCGCTGGGCCGCAGCCTGCAGATGGAGGTGGTGGCCGAGGGGGTGGAGACCGAGGCCCAGCGGGCCTTCCTCGAGGCCGAGGGCTGCGACACCCTACAGGGCTTCCTGTTCAGCACCCCCGTCCCCGCCGAGGCCTTCGGCGAACTGCTGCAACGGGAGGCCGCAGAAAACAAACCGGTTTAACCGCAGATTGACAGGATTTTCACTGAGGTAAGCGTTCCGATGACCTGGCTGAACAGCAACCGCGGAAACCGCGCTTCGTCTCCGATCAGGACCCTGACCAGCTCCAGGCCAAGGCCGGAACCGCCCGCTTCCCGGCCGCACCCGGATACAGGGTGGATGGCAGCAGGGCCGGAGATGCTCCAACCCCCGGTGCCGGGCTCCTCTGCCGAAAAAGCAATCCACGCCAATCAACGCAAATCTGCGGTCAGGTCTGTTTGCGGCGCTTGGTTTCTCCCGCCTTCACGCAGGCGGCCAGGCCGGTGGCGAGATCGGGGTAGTCCGGCACGACGCCGAGCTCCTCGCGCATGCGGCGATTGTCGAGGCGCTTGGACTCGGCGAGGTAGGAGCGCATGCCGGCGCTGAGCCGCCCGCCCGCCTCCGCGGGATCGATCTGGGGTGGGCGCGGCAGGCCGAGGGCGTCGGCCACGCGGTTGAAGTAGTCGGTCATGGTGGTGGGGTGGCCGTCGCTGACGTTGTAGACCGCGCCGGGGCGGCCCCGGTCCATGGCCGCCAGGCAGGCCCGCACCAGGTCATCCACGTGCACCCGGTTGCTCCACGGGGACTGCGCCTCCCGCAGCACCGGCTCGCCGCGGCGCAGGCGCGCCTCCGGCAGCTTGCCCGGGCCGTAGAAGCCGGGCACCCGCAGCACCACCGCCGGCACGCCGGCGGCCGTGCTCCACTCGGCCAGTGCCCGCTCGGCATCCCGGCGCCGCCGGGCCCGCTCCGCCTGCGGGGCCGGAGGACGGCTCTCGTCCACCCAGGCCCCGCCGCAGTCGCCGTAGACGCCGGTGGTGCTGATGAGCACCACCCGCTCCGGCAGCCTGTCGGCGGGGATGGCCGCCAGAAAGCCCCGCAGGCGCGTGTCGACCTCGCCGTCCGGCGGGGGCGGGGCGAACCAGTAGAGCCGGGCGCCCCCCAGCGCCAGGCCGGCCGCGGCGTCCGGCCGGTCCAGGTCGGCGCGGACCACGGCCACGCCGGGCGCGGAGAGCGCCGCGGCGCTCTCCGCGCCCCGCACCAGTCCCGTCACCCGGCGGCCCGCCGCCCGCTCCCGCCGCGCCACCCGGCGGCCCACGTAGCCGCAGCCCACGATCACCACCTCGTTCATGGATTCACTTCTCGATGCTGTAGAGGATGTCCATGCCGCTCTGGGTTCCGCTCTCGGCCCGGAGCTTGAAGCGGCGGCTGAGATCGTAGCGCATCTGCACCGAGGTACCGGGCTCGAACAGGCCCACGCCATAGCTGACGTAGAGCTTCGGTGACAGGTAGCGGCCCAGCACCAGGCTGGTGGACTCCAGGCCGCTCTCGGACTCCACCCGCACATCGTCCAGCCCCAGCGTGTTTCCGATCTGCTTGGCGAGCAGGTTGCCGCCGCTGACGCCCAGCGCCCCCACCGCGCCCATCAGCATCTGCCCGTCGCTCCCGGAGGCCTGGTTCAGCGGCCGCCCCAGCAGCAGGTAGGAGAGCACCTCCGCGTCCTCCATGGGCGGAGTGGAGAACAGGGTCACCCGCGAGGCCTGGGCGGTCCCGGTGGCCTGCAGCCCGGCGACGATGTCGCCCACGCTGCGGGTGGCGCGCAGGTCCAGGGCCGGGTTGTCGATGGGGCCGGCGAAGATCAGGCGGCCGCGGTCGATGGTCAGATCCTGGCCGTAGGCCTTGTAGCGCCCCTCCAGGATGCGCAGCTCGCCCTCGCCCCGCGGGGCCTGCCCGGGAGCCTCCCGCACCCGCAGCGAACCGCCCAGGCGGGCGCCGAGGCCGAAGCCGGTGAACGTGACCTTCTCGCCCAGGCGCACGGTCAGGTCGGCGAACAGCGCGAGCGGGCTCCTCTCCGCCGGCGGCGACTCGGCGTCCACCACCACCACGTCATCGGAGACCGCCACCGCGGAGGTGGGCAGCTCGCGCAGGGTGATGCGCGCCTCGGGCACGGCCACCTCGCCGCTCACCTGCAGGCGCTGTCCCTGCAGGTCGAGGGCCAGCGCCGGGTCGACGAGGGCCCGGGCCTCGGGCAGGTTCACCGCCTCGAAATCCTTCCCCCGCACCTGCAGCCGGAGCGGCCAGCCCTGCTGCGCATCCAGCACCACCCGCCCGTCCAGGCTCACCGCGCCAGGCCCGGAACGGGCCCGGCCGGTCAGGGCGATGACGCCCTGCTCGTCGCCGCGGGCGCGCAGCTCGCCCTCGCTCACCCGGATGCCCAGCGGCGGGATGGCGGCCTCGAAGCCGGTCAGCGCCGCCTCGCCCTGCAGTCGCGGCGCGGCCACCGTGCCGGCAAAGGCGAGGTTCGCCCGCACCTGTCCCCGCGGCCGCTCCAGGCCGGGGGCGAAGGCCGCGACCAGTTCCAGGTCGGGCAGCTCGAGCTGCGCCTCGCCTCCCAGCCGCGCCTCCCCCCAGCCGGCCGCGCCCCGCGCCAGGGTCAGGCGCGATTCAACCCCGCCCCCGCCGGCCAGCGCCGCCTGCAGCCGCGCCTCGGCCCGGGACCCCTCCAGTGCGCCGCTGAGGTTCAGCCCGGTGAGCGTCACCGCCGCGGGCTTGCCGTCCGGGTCCCGGTAGCGCACCACCGTCTCCGGGACCGCCAGCCGCAGGTCGGCCTTGACCGCCGGACCGAGACCCGCCGCCTGGACCTCGCCCCCGGCGGTTCCCTCCACGGCCACCCCCTCCGGGAGCCAGGGCCCGAGCCGCTCCAGCGGCAGTTGCTCCAGGCGGCCGCTGGCCGACCAGCCGCTCGGCCGGGCCCAGCGCCCCTCGACACAGAAACGGGCCGGGGCGCTCGCCAGGCAGAGGGTATCGCCGCGGGCCGACGCGGGCCCCAGGCTGAGCGCCGCGGGGCGCTCCAGGGTCCAGGCGCCGGCCTGCTGCTGGGCCAGATCCAGGCGCTCCAGCCGTCCCTCCCAGGCCTTGCCGTTCCAGCCGCCGCTGGCGGCCAGCGCCAGGGTCGGCTCGCCGCCGGTGAGATCGAGCCGCAGCCGGTGGGACGTGGTCCGCCCCTCCCCCGCCAGGCGCAGGTTGCCGATCGTTTCGCCATCCAGCGCCAGCCCCCCGGCGGCCAGGTCGAGCCGGGAGGGCGCCTGGTCCAGGGGATCGAGGTCCACGCTGCCATCCAGGCTCGCCATCCGCATCCCCTCCAGCGCCAGGGACTCCCCGTGCACACTGGCCTGCACCCGGGGCGCGGCCCGCGGACCGCGCAGGGTGCCGCTGGCCTGCAGGGCGCCGCCCAGCTGCGGCAGCAGCTCGGCGAGATTGGCCGAGGCGACCCGCCAGGTGAGCGCCCACTCCCGGTCCAGGCCACCGGCGGCCTCGATGCGGGTCTCACCGGAACGCAGCGTGGCCCGCTCCACCCTGACGGACTCGCCCGCCACCCCGGCCGCCAGCTGCGCTTCCAGCGGATAGCCGCGGAGGGTGCCGTCCAGGCGCTCCAGGCGGATTTGCGCCTCCACCCCGCCCTCGCCGAGCCGACCCTCGCTGCTGCCCGCCAGGGCCAGCCGGCCCGGCCATTCCGGCCACCGGGTACCGGGGTCGAGCCCGCTGCCCGCCAGCTCGACCCGCCAGCTCGGCGCCGGGGACCAGGCCAGCTCGCCGGCGGCGGTCAGCTCCCCGTCCAGTATGCCGCCGCGCAGCGCCTCCAGCCTGAGGCCCGTGCTGTCGCCCCGGGCCTCGGCCGACCACTGCCCGGGCGGTATCTGCGCCCCGGTGATCGCCGCCTCCAGGCTCGCGCTCCACTGCGCCGCCCCGCCGCTGAAGCGGTAGCCGCCGCTGGCGCTCGCCACCGTCACCGCATCGCCCGCCAGCGGCCAGCGCAGCCCCTCCCAGCGGCCGCTCAGCTCGGCCGCGGGCGCCTCCCCGCCGAGCGCCAGGCGACCGCTGGTGGACAGGGCGAACGGCGCCGTCAGACGGTGTTCGAGCGTGGGGGTGAGCAGCGGCCCGGACAGCGTCCCCGCGCCCGCCAGCTCGGGTTGCTCAGGCAACTTCAGGCGCCATTCCAGGGTCAGCTCCAGCGGCCACTCCGCCGTCGTGGCCAGGCTGCCGCTGCTGCGCACGGCCAGTTCCGGCGCATCCGCCTCCAGCCGCTCCAGGCGCAGGACGCCGCCCTCGAACCCGGCGGCCAGCTCGACCCGGTCCAGCGGCCAGGACTGCGCCTCCCGGTGGATCACCGCCCGCTCCAGGCGCGCCTGGTCGACCCGCAGGTCCAGGGGCAGCAGGAGATCCGCCAGCACCGGGGCGCCGGCGGGGGGGACGTCGGGGGCCGGCGGGGGGAGCCGCAGGTCCAGGTCTTCGAGGGCCAGGCGGGTGACGTGCAGCCGGCGCAGCGTAAGCGCCGATGGCCGCCAGTCCAGCTCCAGCCGCCCGAGCGTCAGCTCCAGCCCCGCGCCGCGGTAATTCAGACCCTCCAGCCGCAGCCCCCCGAGCAGGGTGCCGCCCACGCGCTCCGCCGCCAGCTCCCCGGGAACCAGGGGCTGGGCAAACCGCCACAGCCAGCGGGTGCCCGGCTCGGTCCCCGCGATAATCCCCAGCGCCGCCAGCAGCAGGGCGAGCAGCAGCAGCAGGTTGGCCAGCCCGGCGGCGAGCAGTCGCTTCACAGGTCGGGCCCCATGTTGAAGTGGAGGCGCAGCGGCGTGCCGGGCTCGCTCACGGCCACTGCCAGGTCCACCCGGATGGGTCCCACCGGCGATTGCCAGCGCAGGCCCGCGCCCACGCCCTGCTTGAGCTCCCCGTCCCAGTCGTCGAGGGCGTTGCCCACGTCGTAGAAGGCCGCGGCGCTCCAGTTGCCGGTGATGCGGTGCTCGTACTCCACGCTCCCCACCAGGAGGAAGCGGCCGCCGATCACGTCGCCGGCGCTGTTTTCCGGGCCCAGCTCGTTGTAGCCGTAGCCGCGCACGCTCTGGTCGCCGCCGGCGAAGAAGCGCAGGCTGGCCGGCAAAGACTCCACGTCCTCCACCAGGGTGGCGCCCAGGTTGCCCCGCGCCAGCACCCGCCCCCCCGCGCCCAGGGGCTCGATGAACTTCGCATCCACCCGGCCCTGGAGGAAGCGGGCGTCGGAGCCGAGCGCCGGGTCGCTGCCCTTCACCTCCAGTCCGAGGCGGCGGCCGCGGCGCGGCCGCATGCGGTCGTCCGCGTCCACCCGGGTCCAACCCACCGCCGGATAGAGCAGGCGCGCATCCACCTCCTCCCCGGCCACCGTGGAGTATTCCTCGAGGAAGTTCAGGGAGAGGTCCCGCAGCCAGCCGCTCTCCAGGCTCTCCACCCGGCGGGCGCTCAGCAGCAGGCTGGTGGACTCGGCGGTGTCGGTGGACTCGTCGCGCAGGCTGGCCTGGAACAGGAGGCGGTCGCTCATGGGCTTCGCCAGGGGAATCTCGTAACCGGCGGTGAGGGCGTAGCGGATGGCCGAGAGCTCCAGCTGGGCGTTGGCGCGTTCGCCGTTGCGGCGGATGCGCCGGCTCTCCCAGCCGGCGCTCGCCCGCGGCCCGGTGTCGGTGCCGTAGCCCAGGCCGAAGCTGTACTTGTGGCGCCTGCGGTCCACCAGCTCGACCCGTACCGGCACCTCCAGCCCCTCGGCCTCCTCCGGCGGCGCGCTGATGTTCACCTCGGCGAAATAGTCGCTGTTGACCAGGGCCGTCTGCAGGGCGGTGATGCGGTCCACCAGGTAGGGATCGCCCGGCTCGATGGTCACGAACCGGCGCAGGAAGGACTCCTCCAGGGCCGAGTCGCCGAACCGGACCGCCCCGAAGCGGTAGCGGGGGCCGGTGTCGTAGTCCAGTATCACCTCGGCGCTGTCCGCCCCCCGCTCCACCCGCACCTCGCTGCGGGTGAAGCGGGCATCGAAGTAGCCCCGCGCCAGCGCCAGGTTCTGCAGGCTGCGCTTGGCCTCGGCGTAGCGGCCATGGTGGAGGACATCGCCCTCCTTGACCGGCAGGCGCCCGCGCAGTTCGCGGAAGGCCCGGTCCTCCGCCCCGGCGCCGCTGAGCGTGAGGGCGAAGCGTGTGACCCGCACCGGGGGGCCGGGATCGATGCGGAACTCCGCCACCCAGGCCTCGCCATCAGGGTTCAGCGCCGGCTCGATGCGGGGGCGGTAGTGGCCCAGGGCGGCCAGGGCCTGTTCAATCTCCGCGGGCGCCTGCCGGTAGAGCCGCCGCAGGTGGGCCTCGCTGTCCGGCGGGCTCTGGATCAGGCTCAGGTAGGCGCGCACGTTGTCGGCCAGCTCCCCCTCGATCCCTTCCAGGCGCACCTCCACCCGCGGCTGCGCCAGGGCCCCGAGGGACCACAGCAGCAGGACGGCCCAGGCCAGGGCGGCGGACAGGGCACGGACAGCTTGAGCATGATTCCGCATCATGGCGACGGCATCACTGTTTGGCGCAGTTCCCACGAGTCTGCCGGATTCAGCCACCCGGCGCGAACCGGGCGGCGCTTCACGCGGCCCCTTCCGGCATGTCCGCGACGGCCGGCGGGTGCGTCCGCTCGGGCCACTCCTTGATGTAGAGATCCTGCTGCGGGAAGGGAATCTCGATGCCGGCCTGCCTGAGGGCGTCCCAGATCGCGAACAGGATTTCGGATTTCACCTGGAACGGCGAATGGCGGCGCACGTCCACGAAGTAGTGCACCCGGAAATCCACCGAGGAGGCGCCGAAATCGATCAGGTAGACCCGCGGCTCGGGCTGGGCGACCACCGCCGGGTGGGCGTTGACCGCCTCCAGCATCACCTTCTGGGCGAGGCGGGGATCGCTCCGGTAGTGCACCCCCACCTGGAACACCGTGCGCACGTAGTTGTCGCTGCGGGTCCAGTTGATGAAGGCCGTGCTGATGATGTCGGCGTTGGGGATGATGACGTCCTGGTTGTCCCAGGTGGTCACCGTCACCGAGCGCATGCCGATGCGGGTCACCTCCCCCTGGTTGCTGGAGATGGTGACCCAGTCGCTGGTGCGGATGGGACGCTCCACCAGCAGGATGATGCCGCTGATGAAGTTGTTGGCGATGTTCTGCAGGCCGAAACCGATACCGACACCGAGCGCGCCGGCGAAGATGGCGAGGCTGGTGAGGTCGATGCCCATGGTGTTGAGGGCGATGAGCACCCCGAGCAGCACCAGCGCGTACTGGGTGAAGACCGACAGGCTGTTGCGCACCCCCAGGTCGCTGATGCGCGCATAGAGCCAGCGGTAGGTGAACTGCCGCGCCCAGCGCCCGAGCCAGATCACCACCACCAGGGTCAGGGCCGTCCCCAGCAGCTGGCGCAGCGTCACCGAAATCTCGCCGATGCTGAACAGCGGCGCATCCAGCCACTGTTTCAGCGTCACCACCACGGCCGACTCGGCCCCCCAGCCGTAGAGCCGGAACAGGACCGCCAGCGCCACCAGCGCCAGCACGACACGGGCCAGCTTCTGCAGGGGATCGATGACGCCCTGGGCCCACAGCAGGCCGTTGTGGGTGCGCTCCACCACCAGGCTCTTCAGGCTGTTGACCAGGTCGCGCATCACGCCCCGCACCACCAGCCAGACGAACAGCACCAGCAGCAGCCAGCCCAGGTGCGAGGCCACCGACCAGGCCAGGTTGATGAAACCCACCAGGCCCAGCACCGCCGCGGCCAGCATCGACAGCGGCACGGTGAAGCTGAGCAGGCTCAGCAGCTGGGCCCATTGCCGGCGCATGCGCTCGCGGACCGAATCCATCAGCACGGTGCGCAGGCGCAGCGATACGAAGATCAACGGAAGCAGGAACACCATGAACAGGCGGTCGAGCAGATCCCGCAGGGTGGTGGAGAAAAAGCCCAGGTGACCGAGCATCACCACCACGGCGAACAGCGCCGCCACCGCCGTGACCCCGCGCACCAGCCGGTGCATGCCGTGCTGCCGGCGCTCCACGGGCACCAGCTCCGAGACCAGCAGCCAGCGTGACAGCCCCACCAGCAGCACCGTGCCCAGCCACAGCGAGCCCAGCAGCAGGATGATCCCCTGCGCAGGCGGCGCCGCGCCGGTGATCCAGGCCAGCAGCAGCAGGGAGCCGCCCACCAGCAGCGCCAGGCGGCTGCCGTGGAGCAGGGCCAGCCCCACCCGGATGAAGCGCAGGGTGAAGTTGTCCGTGGCCGCGATGGCCGCACCGTCCGGGGTGCCCATGCGCCACAGAGGCAGCAGCACGGCGAGCAATACCAGCTCCAGCAGGGCGAACAGCAGCCAGCGCCCGACATCCGCCTGGGCCAGGGCACCCCGGAGCTTCAGCGCGGTGTCGAGCAGGGCATCGGCGATAACCCGGGGCAGGCCGGCCAGCTCGTTCGCCAGGTCGCCCCAGGCGGCCAGATCGCCGGGCAGGCGATGGCGCACGGTCAGTCCCCGCTTGACGCTTTCGCGGTAGGCGGCATCGATGGCGTCGAAGCGGGCCTGGGCCTGCTCCAGCAGGGGTTCCAGTTGCTTTATCTGCGTGTCGAAACGCTTCGCCAGCTGATCCAGGAGCTGGCGCTCCCGCTCCACCTGCTTCTGGATCTCCGGACTCAGGGCCTGGCGCTTCTCGAGCACCTGGATCTGCTGCTGCAGCAACGATTGCTTGCGGCGCGCCAGGTCCAGCGCCGTGCGCAGCTCACCCAGGCGCGCCCCCAGGTCGGTCCGCGCCGTGTCGAGCACCTCGCCCGACACGTCGAGATCAGGCAGCGCCTGTTCCAGGTTGCCCACCAGGGTGCGCAGTCGTTCGCCCTTGAGCTGCAGCTGCAGCAGGTAGACGCCCTCCTCCACCTCCTGGATCTGTCCCTCCAGCAGCAGGCGCTCACCCTCCTTGCCTTCCGCGGGCAGCTGCCGCAGCTGCTCGCGCAGCTTGTTGGCGCGGGCCATCTGCTCTTCCTGGGCCTTGGCCAGGCGCTGTTCGAGGTCTTCGAGCGCCTGCTTGCGGCTGCGCTCCTGCTGGCTGAGATAGCGCTCCTGGAGCAGCGAGTACCACTCCTCGGCCAGGGTCTGGCGCTGCCGGGCCAGGTCGGCGCGCTGATTGAGGTTGTCCAGCTGCTGGCGCTGCAGCGCCAGCTGGTTCTGCAGATCCTTGAGTGCCGCCTCGGCGGTGGCGATGGCCGCCTCCCGCTTCGCCGGCGACTGGTCGCCACCGCCCCCCGAGCGCAGCGACTTGAGCTGATCGTCCTGGCGCTGGATGCTGCCCTGCAGATCGCTGACGCGGCGCTCCGCCGCCACCGCATCCAGCCGCGCCGACTCCTGCTGCACCCGCGCCGACTCCAGGGCCAGACGGGCCTCGTCCACCATCGCCGCATCCACCAGGCGCTGGTCCTGGCCGCTGCGCAGGCGCTGGATTTCACCGCGCCGGGCCTCGATCTCGGCCCGACTAGTATCGAGCGCCGCCGACTCGTCCTCCAATCCGCGCTGCCGCGTGGCCGTGCCGCTGTCCCCCACGGGGGCCGGCTGGGCCGGCAGGGGGGACTGCCAGAGTCCGGCCAGCAGCAGGAGCAGCACGCCGCCCAGCCGCGTGCGGCGGCGGCGATGCCTGTGTGACGCCTGGGAATCCATGCTCGGGTCTGCCCCTGTCCAGCCGGTTGAGCCGGAGACTATCCAGCGTGACTATCTAGAGTGACTATCTAGAATGTTAGTGTACTGTGCCCGCCGTCGATTACGCGACCAGCTCAGGAGTCCCGCGCCATGAGCGAAGACGTGCAGCAAGCCGCCGTCCAGCCCCGCATCCGCCTCGGCGTCAGCAGCTGCCTGCTGGGCGAGGAGGTCCGCTTCGACGGCGGACACAAGCGTTCCGGGTTCATCAGCGACATTCTCGGGCGCTACTTCGAGCTGGTGCCCCTGTGCCCGGAAGTGGCCATCGGCATGGGCATCCCGCGCCCCCCCATCCGGCTCCAGGGCGACCCGGAGCGGCCCCGCGCCGTCGGGGTGCGGGACCGGTCCACGGACGTCACCGGCAAGCTGGAACAGTACGGACGCGACATGGGCCGGACCCATGACGACTTCAGCGGCTACCTGCTCAAGAGCAAATCGCCCAGTTGCGGCATGGAGCGGGTGAAGGTCTACGGCGAACCCGGTACCCCTCCCGCCGCCAGCGGCGTGGGCATCTACGTCCGCAGCTTCCGGCAGCAGCAGCCGTTGCTGCCGATGGAGGAGGAGGGCCGGCTCAACGACCCCGCGCTGCGGGAGAACTTCATCGAGCGCGTCTACGCCTACTACCGCTGGCAGCAGCTGCGCACCACCCGTATGACCCCGCGCAAGCTGGTGGAGTTCCACGCCGCCCACAAGCTCGTGCTCATGGCCCACGGCCAGGAGCACTACCGGGCGCTGGGCCGGATGGTGGCGGAGGCGGGCAAGGGACCCATCGGCGAGCTGGCCGACGCCTACATCGCCCGGTTCATGGCGGCACTGAAATTCCGCGCCACCCCCAGGCGCCACAGCAACGTGCTCATGCACCTCATGGGCTACCTGAAGAAGCACCTGGACCGGGAGGACAAGGCCGAACTGCTGGAGCTGATCGACCGCTACCGCACCGGCCGGCTCCCCCTCATCGTACCCATCACCCTGCTCAAGCACCACTTCCGCCGCCACCCCCACCCCTACGTGGCCGGCCAGGTCTACCTGGAGCCCTACCCCGAGGAGCTGCTGCTGCGGAACATGATTTGATGGTTTGAATAGACAGGATTGACAGGATTTTTTCTGTCGGTGGATGGTGCGGATGAGACGGAACATGCCCGGACATCGCAGCCAACCGCGGGCAATAGCCTGATCATTGAATATAAATCTGCGTAAATCTGCGTAATCTGCGGTTCACAGGTCTTTGTCTCATTTCATCCTGTGAATCCTGTAAATCCTGTCTATTTCAACAACAAATCTTCACGGCACGCCGACGCCGTGGGCGCGGAGCCATTCGCGGTCGAGTTCCCAGCGGGCGTCGGTGATGCCCGGGTGCTCCAGGACCAGGCGCCGGGCCAGCTGCTGGTGGGCGGCGAGCTTATGCTGGGCGGCCTGGAATTCCGGGGTGTCGGGACCGAGGCCGGCCACCTCGGGGTGGAGCAGGCCCAGGATCCGGGCCACCGGCACCTCCGGGGAACGGGGTGTGCCCATGACGGCCGTGTCGCCCTCCAGCCGCAGGACGCGGAAATGGTAGGGGTAGGCGGAGAGTTCGGGATTCGCCGCCAGCACGCGGTTCAGCTCCGCGCGGCGCGGATCCTGGTGGAGGCTCACGGCGACGACCCCGGCGAGCGCCGCCAGGAGCAACAGGGCGAAGATTCCGGTGGTCCTATCCATGCGCTGACTCCGGTCGGCAGTCCCAGGAGCCAGTCAGGTTAGACCCCTCCGGACGTCCCGGCATTGACCCATCGCAATCGCTGGCCGGGGCAGGTCTTGACCTCGCGCCATACCGGAGCGATATTGTCAACTACTACCCGGCAATCACCGCCCGCCCCGGAATGACCATGCCCCGCCGCCAGCATCGACTCCCGCGAATACTGCTGCTGTTTCTGGCGGTGGCGGTGGCGGTGATGTTGCCCGCGGTCGGTACCGCCGGCGCAGGCGTCCCGGCCATGTCCCACGCCGATTGTCCACTGGCCGGCCCGGACTGCCCGGACTCAGCGCCCCATGGCTCCGAATCCCGGCATTGCGGCGGCTGCCTCCCGGCCACCGCCGCGGCGCTTTCCGAGCCGCGCCTCCCGATCAGTCCCCGCACCGGCTGCGCGGCACCGCCCTTCAACGACGACGGCCCGTTGCGGCCCGGCCACCGCCAGCCGCAGCTCCGGCCACCCCGCGCCTGAACCCCTGCCCCGCAGCGCGCCCACCCCCACCGGGGGTGGCACCCCATGCCGCAACGAGGTTCAGACCCATGCACAGACTCACGCTCATCGCCTGCGCCGCTCTCCTGCTGGGCGGCTGCGACTCCAGTGACCAGGCCAGCGCCGACGGCGGCACCGCCCTGGCTTCCACCCAGGCACCGGCGGGCTCCGCCGCTCCCGCACCGCGCTGGTACAGCGCCGCCCAGGTGCGGCAGGGAATGGCGATCTATGGCCGGCACTGCGCCGAGTGCCACGGCCCGGCCGCCCAGGGCGCATCCGACTGGCGCCAGCCGGGCCCGGACGGCAGGTATCCCGCCCCGCCGCTGAACGGCAGCGGGCACGCCTGGCACCACCCGCTGGGCATGCTCCGCTACGTGATCCGCAACGGCAGTCCCGGCGGCCAGGGCAACATGCCGGCCTGGGGCGGGAAACTGGATGAGGAGGAGATACTGGCGGTCATCGCCTGGTTCCAGTCCCGCTGGCCCGAACAGGCCTACGCCAACTGGAGCCAAATCGACGCCCGGGCGCGATCGCGCCGGGCGGAAGGGGATCAGGGCGGCCGGTAGGGCCGGATTTATCCGGCCGGCAGAGATCGGAGCGGGGGGAGCGTGCAGATGAATCTGCACCTACAGCCCGCCACTGTGCCCTCAACGCACCCCCTGCTCCTGCAGGTAGGGAACGTACTTCTTGTCGGTGCCGTTGATGTGCTGCAGCAGCCACAGCCTGAGGTAATCGGCCACCTCCGCCAGGGCGTCGCGGCCGCGCTCCTCGTAGCGGCGCACGAAGGTGTCCACCTGGTTGATCATCTGGTCGTGCTGGGCCTTGTGCCCCACCAGGTCGGGATAGCCGTGCTGCTCCATCAGCTTCTCCTCGCGCTGGAAGTGGTAGCGGGTGTAGTCCACCAGCTCCTCCAGGGCCTGGCGCTCGAACTCCTCGCCGGTCCGGAAGCGCACCGCCGCCTGGAGATTGTTGATGAGGTTGAGCAGCCGCTTGTGCTCCAGGTCGATGACCTCGATCCCCACGGCATACTCCTCCTTCCAGGCGAGGAAACCGCCCTCCCCCTCGCCGCGGCGCGACAGGTAGACGCCGCCCGCCAGGGCCAGGAGCACCAGCCACGGCAGCGGGCTGCCCGCGCCGGGGCCCAGGAACGCCAGCAGGGCCGCAACGGTCAGGACCACCAGGAGCGCCGCCTGGAGATATCGGTCGAACAGCTTTTTCATCGGCAATCGTCTTCCAGAGAGTGAACGGGCACGTGCGGTGGATTTTAACACCCGGAACGGGATGGTCATTGGCGGCTGGCAATTCAGTCACCAGTCACCAGTCACCAGTCACCAGTCACCAGTCACCAGTCACCAGTCAGGAATAATCCTGTCAATCCTGTCTAGTCGGTTTTTCATGCGGCTCCGTGTAGAACACCGCCAGCCACACCGTTTCCCGCTCCGGGTCGGTCCACTCCACCCGGTGGCGGCAGCGGGCGGGCAGGTGGATCCAGTCGCCGGGGCCCAGCTCGCGGGGCCGTGCCTCCCCCGCCACCCGCAGGCGGGCACGGCCCTCCACCACCAGTACCCACTCCGCCTCGTCCTGGTCGTACCAGAACCCCGCGGGGCTGACATGGCCGCGGGAGACGATGCGCTCGATACGCAGGCCCGGCCGTTCCAGGAGCGGGTCGCAACACTCCCCCGTCCCGGGTCCCGGCAGGGGAAACAGCCCTCCGGTTGTCGGGTAGCGCTCACTCATCGCCGGCAGGATCCGGCTCCGTTTCCAGGTCCACCTCACAGGCCTGTTCAGCGCCCGGCTGGCAGGCGGAGACCAGTTCGCGGAGCTCCTGCACCGCCACGGTGAGCATCTCGTAGCTCACCCTGGTGGCCACCTTCAGCTCGCCGAGCACCTGCTCCCAGCGACCGAGGTAAGGCTCGCAGCACTGTTTCCAGGCGCGCAGGCGGGCGGCCGTGGACTCCTCCTCCGGGGCCAGCGCGAGGGTGGCCATGGTGAGCGCGGCCTGCTGCTCAAGCAGCTCGTCGCGCAGGGCGGTCCGCGCGCGGGCCTGCCAGTAGTTCTGCTGGGGCAGCGCGGCGATATGCTGGCGCAGCCACCAGGTCTCCAGCGCGTCGCCGAGATGGAAATAGAGGTGGGCGACGCTCTTCACGTCCACGCCGTTCTCGCCGGCCACCTCCACGATATCCAGGGCGGAGGGCAGCTGCCCGAGTCCCGCCACCTGCCCGGCGAGCGCCGCCGGAACCCCTTTCTTGGCCAGGGCCTTGGCCTGCCTGCGCAGCCCCTGGCGCTCCTCGGCCACCAGCAGCCGGGGCAGATCGGCGGCAATCTCCGCCACCCGCGGCCGGAACCGCGCCAGGGTTCCGGCCACGTCCGGACAGGCGCGGTAGCGGCGCAGGAACCACAGCGCCGCACGCTCCACCAGCCAGGCGGCATTGCGCAGCATGTCCAGCTGCAGTTCCGCCGGCACCCGGTTGTCCAGCGCCTCGATGGCCTCCCACAGGGCCTCCGCCCCGTAGACCTCGCAGCCCCAGACGAAGGCCCGGGCCAGGTTGGCCGCCCCGGCGCCCGTCGCCTCTTCCAGGCGGTGGGCATAGAGGGGTCCCATGCGGTTGACCAGCTGGTTGGTGATCTGTCCGGCGATGATCTCGCGCCGCAGCCGGTGCTCGCCCATCCGCGCCTGGAACCGCTCGCGCAACGGCGTGGGGAAGTAGCGTTCCAGCAGCACCGCCACACCCGGGTCGTCGGGCAGATCGGATTCGAGCAGCTGGCCGTAGAGGTGGATCTTGCTGTAGGCGAACAGCACCGCCAGCTCGGGACGGGTCAGCCCCTGGTCGTCGGCCTGGCGTTCGGTGAGCTCCTCGTCGCCGGGCAGCCCTTCCAGCGCCCGGTCCAGCACCCCGCCCTTCTCCAGGGCGTGCAGGTAGCGGCTGTGCTGGGTCAGCAGCTGCGGGGCCTGGAACGCCATCAGGCTCAAGGTCTGGCTCTGGGCGTAGTTGTCCCGCACCACCTGCGCCGCCACCTCGTCGGTCATCTCCGCCAGCAGCTGGTTGCGCTGCTTCCCGGTGAGATCACCGCTGTCCACCACCGCGTTGAGGAGGATCTTGATGTTCACCTCGCGGTCGGAGCAGTCCACGCCACCGGAGTTGTCGATGAAATCGGTGTTCATGCGCCCGCCCGCGGCGGCGTACTCCACCCGTCCGAGCTGGGTGAAGCCGAGGTTGCCCCCCTCGCCCACCACCCGGCAGCGCAGATCGCGGCCATCCACCCGCACCCCGTCGTTGGTCCGGTCGCCGACGTCGGCGTTCCGCTCCCGGGCCGCCTTGACGTAGGTGCCGATGCCGCCGTTCCAGAGCAGATCCACCGGGGCGGTGAGGATGAGGCGGATGAGCTCGTTGGGGGTGAGGTGCTCGGCGCTCACGCCCAGCCACTCGCGTACCTCCGGCGACAGGGCGATGGACTTCTGGGTGCGCAGGTGGATGCCGCCCCCGCGGGAGAGCAGGGTGCGATCGTAGTCGGCCCAGCTGGAGCGGGGCAGCGCGAAGAGCCGCTGCCGCTCGCGGAAGCCGGCCTCCGGGTCGGGGTTGGGATCGAGGAAGATGTGCAGGTGGTTGAAGGCGGCCACCAGGCGGATGTGGGGCGAGAGCAGCATGCCGTTGCCGAACACGTCGCCGGACATGTCGCCGATGCCCACCACGGTGAAGGGGCTGGTCTGGATGTCCCGGCCCAGCTCGCGGAAGTGGCGCTTCACCGACTCCCAGGCGCCGCGGGCGGTGATGCCGATCTTCTTGTGGTCGTAGCCGGCGGAGCCGCCGGAGGCGAAGGCGTCCCCGAGCCAGAAGCCGTACTCCCGGGCGATGGCGTTGGCGGTGTCGGAGAAGGTGGCGGTGCCCTTGTCCGCCGCCACCACCAGGTAGGGGTCGTCGTCGTCGTGCCGCACCACCCCCTCGGGCGGCACCAGCCGGCCCTGGACCAGGTTGTCGGTCAGGTCCAGCAGGCCGCGCACGAAGGTCTGGTAGCTGGCGACCACCTCGCCCTGCAGCGCCTCGCGGTCGCCGTCGGCGGGCAGGCGCTTGCAGACGAAGCCGCCCTTCGCCCCCACCGGGACGATGACCGCGTTCTTCACCATTTGCGCCTTCATCAGGCCGAGCACCTCGGTGCGGTAGTCCTCGCGGCGGTCCGACCAGCGCAGTCCGCCGCGGGCCACCTTGCCCCCGCGCAGGTGCACCCCCTCCACCCGGGGCGAGTAGACGAAGATTTCGTACATCGGCCGCGGCAGGGGCAGGTCCGGAATGCGGGCCGGATCGAGCTTGATGGCCAGGTAGGGCTTGGGCGCCCCATCGGGCCCGCGCTGGTACCAGTTGGTGCGCAGGGTGGCCCGGATCACCGCCAGGAAGCGGCGCAGGATGCGGTCCTCGTCGAGGTTGGCCACCGCGTCCAGGGTCTCGGCCAGCATCTTCTCCAGGCGCGCGGCACGGGCCTCGGCATGGACCTTCTCCTGGGGCTTGGCCCGGGCCTGGAACAGGCGCACCAGCATGCGGGCGATTTCCGGATTGTTGGCGAGCGTCTGCTCCATGTAGGACTGGCTGAAGGGAATGCCGGTCTGCAGCAGGTAGCGGCAGTAGGCCCGCAGCAGGGCCACCTCGCGCCCGGACAGGCGCGCCTCGAGCACCAGCCGGTTGAAGCCGTCGTTCTCCAGGTCGCCGCGCCAGATGCCGGCGAAGGCCTCCTGGAAGATGGTGCGGACCACCTCCGGGTCCGGTTCGGGGCCGCGGGCGAACACCATCAGGAAATCGTGGATCCAGACCGGGTCGGCCCCGGCCGGGCGCACCTCGAAGGGTTGCTCTCCCACCACCCGCAGGCCCATGTTCTCCAGCACCGGCAAGGCGTCGGAGAGCGGGATGGGGGCACCGCGGGCGAAGAGCTTGAAGTGCAGGTTCCCGCCGGTCTCCTCCAGCGGCCGGTAGAGGCTCAGGCCGGGTCCGTCCGCCGGCAGGCGGGTGATGTGCTCCACGTCATAGACCGCGGTCCAGGCCGGGTGGATCTCGCGGTAGCCGGCGGGAAAGGCGTGCTGGTAGCTGGAGAGCAGGCGGTTGCCCCGCTCCTCGCCGAAGTGTTCCATCAGCGCCTGCTGGAAATCGTCGGCCCAGCTGCGGGCCGACTCCTGTAGACGCTGCTCGATCTCGCGCACCTCGTAGGCCGGCTCGCTCCCCACCGGCGTGTGGATGGTGAAGTGGATGCGCGCCAGGACCGATTCCGAGAACCGGGTGTTGAACTCGGCCCGGGTCCCGCCGAAGGCCTCCTGCAGGATGCCCTGCATCTTGATGCGCAGGGCGGTGTCATAGCGATCGCGGGGCACGAACACCAGGCAGGAGAAGAAGCGGCCGAAGGGATCGCGGCGGACGAACAGGCGGATGCGGCGCCGCTCCTGCAGGTGCAGGATGCCCAGCGTGATGTCGAACAGCTCATCCTCGCCGGCCTGGAACAGCTCGTCGCGGGGAAAGTTGTCGATGATGTTGAGCAGGGCCTTGGCGGCGTAGCTGGAGGCGGCCAGCCCCGAACGCACCATCACCCGCGCCACCTTGCGCCGGACCAGGGGGATGGCGGAGGGCGAGAGGTTGTAGGCCGCGGAGGTATAGAGGCCGAGAAAGCGGTGTTCGCCGACCACCTCGCCATTGCTGTCGAACTCCTTGACCCCCACGTAGTCCAGCGGCACCGGGCGGTGCACCGTCGATTGGGCGGAGGCCTTGTTCACCACCAGCAGCTCGGCCTCGTGGGCACGGCGGCGCAGCGGTTCGGGCAGGGCGGAGAAGCTTGCCGAGACCTCGTGCTCCTCGCGCCGGCGCAGCACGCCCAGCCCGGTTCCGGGCAGCGCCCGCAGCATGTCCTCCCCCCGCTCCTCCAGCAGGCGGTAGTGCCGATAGCCGATGAAGGTGAAGTGCCCGTCCAGCAACCAGTTCAGGAAGGCCCGATCCTCGTTGAGATCGGCCGGGTTGAGCGGCGGCGGGGTGCGGTCGAGCCCCTCGATCACCGCCTCCAGCCGCTCACGCATCCGGCTCCAGTCATCCACGGTGATGCGCACGTCGGCCAGCACCTGCTCCAGGGTCTGGTGCAGCCGTGCCAGCTCGGCCGGATCGGTCTGCCGGTCCACCTGCAGGTGCATCAGCGACTCCTGGATCCCCCGCTCCGCGGGGGCCCCCGGCGGCACGACGACACCGAGCCGCCCCCGGGCATCCCGCTCCACCCGCAGCACGGGATGAATCAGCAGGTGCAGCGTCAGCCCCAGCCGGTTGACCGCCATGCGCACCGAGTCCACCAGGAACGGCATGTCATCGGTGACGATCTCCACGACCGTGTGAATCGACTGCCAGCCGTGCTGCTCGTGGCTGGGGTTGTAGACATGGATCCGGGCATCGCCGGGCGTGCGCAGATGAAGGAAATTCCAGTGGGCCAGGACGATGCCGTAGAGCGACTCGGGCGAGTGCTCCAGCAGATCCTCCGGCGCGGCACGGAGGTAGTACTGCTCGATGAACGATTCCAGGGCCGCCAGGCGGGCCCCGGAAACCTTGGCCTGGGCCAGGGCGATCACCTTCCGGATGAGATCAGCCTTGAGCTGTTCCGGCTTTCTCGACATTCACCTCTCCCGCCGGGGTGTCCGGCTGCCGCCGCGGCCGCCCGGTGAACCGGCGTCTCCTACTCTTCCCCGCCGCCGGCCTTCTTTCCGCCCTGCTGGCCCATGCCCGCGGAGAAGGCGTCCCAGAAGCTCTTCTGCAGCGCTTCCATGGACTGCAGGTGGGGCGGCAGGAAGGGCTTCATCAGGGTCGCCGGGTCGAACCCCTCCATGCCGGAGAGCATCCGCTCCCGGATCTGGTCCATGAGCTCCCGCTGCAGGGGCTCCACGTCGGGCAGACCGAAGAACGTGCGCAACTCCTGGGGGGTGGCTTCCAGGTCAATCTTTATCTTCATCGCGGACTCCATCTCCTGTGGGGGCGTTACCGCAAGTGTAGCGCTACTTCGGCGCGCGGATGGCGGATGACCGCTGCGGCGGGCGCCGCGGCACCCATCCCCGCACGCACTCACGCATTCACGCATTCACGCATTCACGCATTCACGCATTCACGCATTCACGCATTCACGCATTCACGCATTCACGCATTCACGGTAATAGGGGCGGGAACACGATGCCACCCTGGCCACGGAACGCCCTTATCCTCATCCCTTGACTCTTCCGACCAACGCAATCGGCAAAGGGTTTCAGTTCCGTGCGGCAATCCACGCGGACAGGGCCTCGGCCGGCAGCGGTCGGGCGAACAGGAAACCCTGGAGCCGGTGACAGCCCAGCTCCCGCAGCAGCTCCACCTGCCCGGGCTGTTCCACGCCCTCGGCCACCAGGGTAAGGCCCAGGCCGTGGGCCAGGCCCGCGATGGCGCGCACCACCTCCACGCTGTATTCGTGGCGCGGCAGCTGGCTGACGAAGCTGCGGTCGATCTTCACCGTGTGCAGGGGAAAGCGCGTCAGGTAGCCGAGCGAGGAATAGCCGGTGCCGAAGTCATCGAGAGCCAGCTGCACGCCCAGCCGGTTGATGGACTCCAGCATCGCCAGCGTCCCGGCGCCGTGGCGCATCAGGGTGGTCTCGGTGATCTCCAGCTCCAGGCGCTCCGGCTGGAGCCGGGCCTGTTCCAGGTGCCGCTGCAGCCGCTGCGCCAGATCGCCGTCCTCCAGCTGGAGCGGGGAGAGGTTGACGGCGATCACCAGCGGCGGCAGGCCGGCATCATGCCAGGCGGAAGCCTGCCGGCAGGCTTCCGCCAGCACCCAGTCGCCCACCGGACCGATCAGGCCGGTCTCCTCCAGCAGCGGAATGAACTCCATCGGCGCGACGAGCCCGCGGCGGGGGCACTGCCAGCGCAGCAGCGCCTCCACGGCCACCACCGCGCCGGTCTGCAGATCCAGCTGGGGCTGGTAGTGAAGCCGCAGCTCCCGTCGCTCCAGGGCCCGGCGCAGATCCGCCTCCAGGACCAGCTGCTCGTGGGCCCGGGCATCGATGTCGGCGGTGTAGAACCGCAGGCCGGCGCGTCCCTGGAGACGGGCCCGGTGCAGGGCGGCCTCGGCATTGCCGAGCAGCTGGGCACCATCAATGCCGTCATGGGGATAGAGGCTCACGCCGATGCCGGCGCTGATGAACAGTTCGTGGCCGCCCAGCTGGAAGGCGGATGCGAGCACCGACTGCAGCCGCCGCACCCGGCTCATCGCCTGCTCCGGCGTGCGCACCTCGCCCAGCAGGATGGCGAACTCGTCGCTGCCCAGCCGCGCCAGCATGTCACCGGGCCGCAGCACCCGTCCCAGCCGTTCCGCCAGCTGGCGCAGGAGCCGGTCCGCGCCGCCCGGGCCGAGGGTATCGTTGATCATCTTGAACCGATCCACGTCCAGCAGCACCACTGCCGCGCCGCCGCCCCCTTCGCCCTCCTGCCTCAGCGCCGGGTCGATCCGCTCGAGGAAGGCGGCGCGGTTCGGCAGGCCGGTCAGGGGATCGCGGCTGCTCAGGTAGCGGATGAGCCGCTCGTCCTCGAGGCGCCGGGTGATGTCGCGGCCCGTTGAGATGTAATGGGTGATGGCGCCGCTGCCGTCGATCAGGGGGGTGATGGTCTTCTCTTCCGGGTAGATGCTGCCGTCGCGGCGGCGGTTGATCAGCGTGCCCTGGAAGGTGCGTCCCGCCGCCAGGTCCTGCCACAGGGCGGCGTAGAATCGCTCCTTGTGCCGCCCGGACTTGAGCAGTGACGCCGGCTGCCCCACAGCCTCCGCGGCGCCGTAGCCCGTGATGCGGGTGAAGGCGGGATTGACGAACTCGATGCGGCCCCCGGCGTCGGTGATCATCACCGCGTCGGCGGTCTGCTCCAGGGCCCGCGAGAGCACCCGCATCCGCGCATCCGCCGCCTGCCGCTCGGCGCGGGTGCGCAGGGCGGTGATGCCGTAGGAGAGATCGGCGGCCAACTCGTCGAGCAGTGCGACCTCACCCTCGTCGAAGGCATCCGGCTCCCCGGCATAGATGCACAACGCCCCGATGACGGCGCCGTCATGAAGCAGCGGCAACGCCAGCACCGAGGCGTAGCCGCGACGCAGCGCCTCCTCGCGCCAGGGGCTGAAGCCCGGGTTTTCGTGCACATAGCGGACCAGGGCCGGCACGCCGTCGCGGATGGCCCGGCCGGCCGGTCCCTGGCCCAGCGGACTGTCATCCCAGCGCACCTGGATGCGCTCGAGGTAACCCTCCACGTGGCCGGCCATCGCCACCGGTTCCACCACCCGCCCGGGCTGCTCCACGGCGAAGCCGATCCAGGCCATGCGATAACCCCCCGGCCCCACCGCCACCTGGCAGATCCGTTCCAGCAGGCGGGCCTCGTCCGGGGCCCGCACCAGCGCCTGGTTGCACTGGCTGAGCGTCACCAGCGCCCGGTGCAGGCGCCCCGCCTCACCCGTGACCCTGCTCGATCCGGACACCACCTGCTCCAGCGCCCTGCGCAGCCCGGCTCCATTCTCGGCCAGCCGCCGATCGAGACAGGCCACCACCCCCCGGCCGCGGGCCACGCACCCGCCGGTCCGCCCGCCGCCGTCACCGGGGCAGAGCGCCACGATGGGCAGCGCGGGCAGCGCCGCGTTGAGACGCCGGAGGGTGTTGGCGGGAGAGGCCGCAGCCTCGTCGCAGGCGGGATTGAGCAGCAGGAGATCGAAGACCTCGGTGCCGAGGCGCGCCAGGGCCGCGTCCGCATCCGGTTCGTGGACCACGGACCAGCGGGCCTCCTCCGGCCCGGTTACGAGCGCGCCGAGCTGCCGCGCCCTGTCGGTGTCCCCCTCAAGAAGCAGAACCCGCATGCCGTGCCCTGAGTCCTCAGCGATGGTTCCGGGAACTCTAGCATGGATAACCGGGGACGGGTGGCGCAACCGGGGAATCCTGAAAATACGCCCAAATAATCGAAGCAGGAAAAAAACCGGCGGCAGATGACCGGGGATGGAGACGCCATCGCTGCGGCGGCCATGCTCACGCCGCGGGATGGCGACCTCAGTCCTCCAGGTAGGTATAGCCGCGCAGCCCCGCCTCGAGCTCCTCGAGATACCCCGCCCGGGTCGCCGCCGGCAGCGCCGCGATCTCCAGCTGGTCGCGGTAGGCGGCGAGCAGCGCCTCCGCCTCGAAGTGGACATAGCGCAGGACGTTGTCCACCGTATCGCCCCGTACCGGCTCCACCAGCCGGTGACCGCCGCCGGGCAGCGCCTCCACGTGGACCGAGTCGGTGTCCCCGAACAGGTTGTGCATGTCGCCGAGGATCTCCTGGTAGGCACCCACCAGGAAGATGCCGAGGAGGTAGTCCTCCTCGGCGGCGACGGCATGCAGCGGCAGGGTGTGCTCGGTGCCGCCCTCCTCCACGAAGGTGTCGATGCGCCCGTCGGAGTCGCAGGTGAGATCCTCGATCACCGCCCGCCGGCCGGGGCGCTCGTCGAGCCGCTGCAGGGGGACGATGGGGAAGGACTGGTCGATGGCCCAGGCGTCGGGCAGGGACTGGAACAGGGAGAAGTTGCAGAAATACTTGTCGGCGAGCTTCTCGTCGAGCTCGTCGAGCACCTCCCGGTGGCTGCGCTTGCCCGGGGCCAGCAGCTCCCGCACCCGCCGGCAGGTGACGGCATAGAGGCGCTCGGCCAGGGCGCGCTGATCGAGGCTCAGCAGCCCGTGGACGAACTGCTCCTGGCTCTGGGCCAGCCAGTAGAGCGCGTCATGGTAGGCCTCCACGGCCGAGTGCCGGTCCAGGTGCTCGAAGCCGTAGCGCAGGTCGCGGAGGATCAGCGGCTCGGCCTCCACCGGCGGCGGCGGGACGTCCTGGTCGGGACCCCGCTCGATGTCGATGACGTTGGTGAGCAGCACCGCGTGGTGGGCGGTCATGGCCCGCCCCGACTCGGTGATGATGTCCGGGTGGGGCAGGTTCTCCTCGGCGCACACCTCGGCCAGCAGGTGCACCACGTTGTTGGCGTACTCCTGCACGCTGTAGTTCATGGAGCAGTAGGCGCGGGAGCGGGTTCCCTCGTAGTCCACCCCGAGCCCGCCGCCGATGTCCACGGTGGCGATGGGCACCCCGAGCCGGTGCAGCTCGGCGTAGTAGCGGGCGCCCTCGCGCAGGCCGGCCTGGATGTCGCGGATATTGGCGATCTGGGAGCCCATGTGGAAATGCAGGAGCTGCAGGCACTCGAGCATGTCCGCCGCCTTCAGGCGCCGCACCACCTCCAGCACCTGGGCGGCGGAGAGGCCGAACTTGGCCTTCTCGCCGCCGGTGTTCTGCCACTTGCCGGCGCCGATGGAGGCGAGCCGGACCCGGATCCCCAGCAGCGGCTTCACCCCCAGCTCGCGGGCGGTGGCGATCACCGTCTCCAGCTCCGAGAGCTTCTCGATGACCAGGTGGATGCGGTGGCCCATGGCCCGGGCGATGTGGCCCAGGCGGATGTACTCACGGTCCTTGTAGCCGTTGCAGATGATCACCCCGCGCCCGGGCCGGGACAGCGCCAAGACCGCCATCAGCTCCGGCTTGCTGCCCGCCTCCAGGCCCACGCGGCCGCCGCCGTGGCGCAGGATCTCCTCCACCACCCGGCGCTGCTGGTTCACCTTGATGGGATAGACCGCCGTGTAGCGGCCCCGGTAGGACTCCGCCGCGGTCGCCGCGGCGAAGGCGCCGCAGAGGGTGTCCACCCGGTCGTGGAGAATACCGGTGAAGCGCACGAGCACCGGCAGGATGAGCCCCGCCTCGCGCACCTCGCGCACCAGCGCCACCAGGTCCACGCCGGGATGGGCGGGATCGCGATCCGGACGGCACACCAGGTGGCCGTCGCCGTTCACGTCGAAATAACCGCCGCCCCAGTTGGCGGTGCTGTAGAGTTCGCGCGCCTTGTCGATAGTCCAGCTCACCGCTGACCGGCTCCCGTCGCTGCTGTAATGGCCCATTATCGGGCAGCGGGCCAGGTGATCACAGTCCCTTGTGGCTCCTGCCGCCCTTCCGGTATCTTTTGGCACCCTTGTTCCCTTTCCGGCAGTGGAGCCCGTCATGGCCCAGGAAACACCCCGCAACTGGTTTACCGAGCGCTGCGAGGAGCACGGCAGCGCCTTCTCCCTGGAGACCGCGCGCCACGTCTACGAGGAGCAGACCCCCTATCAGCGCCTCGACATCTACGAGACCACCCGGTGGGGCTACCTCATGACCCTCGACGGGCTGGTGATGCTCACCTCGCGGGACAACTTCCTCTACCACGAGATGATGTCCCACCCGGCGCTGTTCACCCACGCCGATCCGAAGCGCGTGGTCATCATCGGCGGCGGCGATTGCGGAACGCTGCGCGAGGTGCTGCGCCACCCGGGCGTGGAGCACTGCCTGCAGGTGGAGATCGACGAGCGGGTGACGCGCCTGTCCGAGGAGTACTTCCCGGAGCTGTGCGAGGCCAACGGCGACCCGCGGGCGGAGCTCCATTTCGGCGACGGCATCGCGTGGATGAAGCAGGCCCCGGCCGATTCCGTGGACCTGGTCATCATCGACTCCACCGATCCCATCGGCCCGGCCGAGGGGCTGTTCGGCGAACCCTTCTACCGCAACTGCTTCCGGGCGCTGGGCAAGGGCGGCATCCTGGTGCAGCAGAGCGAGTCGCCGCTGCTGCACTTCGAGCGCATCATCCAGCCCATGCACAAGGCCATGCGCGCCGCCGGCTTCAGCCACACCCGCACCCTGCACTTCCCGCAGCCGGTCTATCCCTCCGGCTGGTGGTCGGCCACCATGGCCCGCAAGGGCGAGCCGCTGGACGCCTTCCGCGAGGCGGATGCCCGCGCCCGCCCCTTCCCCACCCGCTACTACAACGCCGGGCTGCACCAGGGCGCCCTGGCTCTGCCCCAGTTCATGCTGGAGGGGCTGCCGGAATAGATTCAGGGTTACAGAGTTACAGGGTGACGGAGAAAAGCTGGTGCGCAGTTCCGGATTCATCCGGCCAGGCCGGTGGCCTGACGCCCACGCCGGCCCCGGCCGTCTGCGGCGTGTGCGGATGAATCCGCACCTACACCGGGGGGAACCCCGCCCGTCCCGTAGGGCCGGATTTATCCGGCCAGGCACGGCCCCGGCTCGAGCCACTGGGGCATGGAGGAATCCACGCCGCGGGAGACGGCACGCCCTTCAGTCGCACCACCGGGCCACCAGCGCCTCGGTCTCCGCCTCCGCCGCGGCCCGCTCCGTGGCGTCCAGGATCGCCCGCTCGCCGGACTCGTCGCGCCGGAACAGGTAGGCGGCCGAGCGCACGCCCTCCAGACGCTCCCGGGCGATGCGGCAGTTGCGCTCGCGCCGCTCGGTCTCCGCGCGGGCGGCCGCGGCCTGCTCCGCCCGCTCCCGGCGCTCCGTCTCGAACGCCCGCAGCAACCGATCCTGCCGCGCCCGCCGCGCCCCGGCGTCGGGCTCCGGCGCCGGCGGCGTCGGGCGGCTGGTCAGCGGCAGCGCCTCACCCGCTCCCGCCGGCGGCCGGTCACCGAAGTGCACCTGCCCCTGGGCGTCGGTCCAGCGGTAGATATCCCCCGCGCCGGCCGGGACGGCCAGGACGAGCAGCAGGAGGGCGATTGCTCGGGGCATGTTTCCGTGTTCCGTGTTCCGTGTTCCGTGTTCCGTGTTCCGTGTTCCGTGTTCCGTGTTCCGTGTTCCGTGTTCCGTGTTCCGTGTTCCGTGTTCCG
>NZ_QPJY01000011.1 GCF_003337735.1 Thioalbus denitrificans
GGGGTGGGGGGGGGCGCGGGTCGCGCGGGGGCGGGGGGCCGGGGGGGGGGGGGGGGGGGGGCGGGGGGGGGGGGGGGGGGGGGGGGGGGGGGGGGGGGGGGGGGGGGCAGGTCACTGTTGCACGAACCCCACCAATGAGTGAGCCTAAATACAGACCGCCGGAGAGCTCGATGCGCAGCGGCCACGTCATCCCTCATTCACACCCCTGGCAGCTTGATTGCAAGACTTGACCCCGTCAGCTCGTTGTGACCCCGTCAGCTCGTTGACCCCGTCAGCTCGTGGCTTAAATATTCAACATCGAGAATTCTTACATATCCTCTTGTGTGTAGTGATCGTATTTACCTGACAGTTGGGCCCCCATAGAGGTGGTGGTCATTCCGTCTCCGGCTGGGCTATAGGTGGAGTTGTCGAAGCTTCACCTGGCACAGAGGAGAGCGGAAATGACCACCAAGCAGAAAGTAGCACGCCGCAAGCTCAGCCTTCTAGAACTGGCCCAGGAGCTGTCCAACGTCAGCAGGGCCTGCCGCATCATGGGTTACTCCCGGCAGCAGTTCTACGAGATCCGCCGCAACTACCAGACCTACGGCGCCGAGGGGCTCATCGACAAGTTGCCCGGGGCCAGGGGACCACACCCCAACCGGGTGGAGCCGGAGGTGGAGACGGCCATTCTGGAGCACAGCCTGGCCTTCCCCACCCACGGCCCGCTGCGCGTGGCCCAGGAACTCTCGCTCAAGGGCATCCAGGTCAGTTCCGGCGGGGTCCGCGGTGTTTGGGGCCGTCACAGCCTGGTGACCAAACAGGAACGGCTCCTGCGCCTGGAGCGCAGCGTTGCCGAGCAGCGCATCGAGTTATCCGATGAGCAGATCCGGCTGCTGGAGCGCTTCAGCCCCGAGTTCCGTGAGCGCCACATCGAGACGCACCACACCGGGGAGTTAGTCGCGGTGGATACTTTCTTCGTCGGTACCCTCAAGGGTGTAGGCAAGGTCTATCTGCAGTCAGCCATCGACTGTCACTCCCGCTACGCCTGGGGTCGGCTGTATCCCAACAAGCTCCCAGTCACGGCAGTTCATCTGCTCAATACCGATGTGCTGCCTACTTTCGAGGCCCACGGCGCCCGGGTGGCCACGGTACTGAGCGACAACGGTCGGGAGTTCTGTGGGCGTCCCGACACACACCCCTACGAGTTGTTCCTACAGCTGGAGGAGATCGAGCACCGTACCACGGCGGTCCGACGGCCCCAGAGCAATGGATTCGTCGAACGCCTGCACAAGACGTTGCTCGATGAGCACTTCCGCATCAAGGGCCGGACGAAGTGGTACGAGGGAATCGACGAGATGCAGAAGGACCTGGATGGGTTCATGAAGGACTACAACCAGACCCGGCCCCACCAGGGTCGCAACATGAACGGGAGGACACCTTACCAGGCATTCGTTGAGGGCCTGCCTGAGCCCGAAAAGCAGTCCGCGGCCAAGCGCAGGAACGCCGCCTAAACTTACTACCGGCCGGAGACGGCACTGTCAGGCGATTACCATCACTGTACACATAGAGATTAATTCCGAGCCATATCTACATCACTTCCGGCTCAAATAAAAGCCCCAACATATATGCTCCAGAATAACCTGCCAAGACTCCTAGCCGCCCATTGTCCGCAATTTCAGGCAGATACTTCTTGCAATGACCAACCAATCTATCAAGAAACCCTCCGATAACCTCCGATACTTCAGCTACTTTCAAACAAACATCATGCCGTCCACCATTAGACAGATCTGTTATACAAATAGAGAATGATTCACCTGTTATTGTTGCCGATAAATTTATTGAACCTATATTAACCACTTGAACCTTTCTTCTACCAAACAACAGAGAACCCAGTAAATAAACAAACGAATCCGCCACCTCCAATAAGCGAACATCTTCTGCCATGCACCGCACAGAGTCTATTTGCAACTCGAAACTACCTATCAGAATAGACTCTTGAATCACAAACCAGTCATGCTGCGAAACCATCCATTTAAAGTCTACGTATGGCTCCTTGAGCTTTCTCACATGGAAGCTGATCTCCACTCATACCTCCTACATTTTTTCAGCCGGAATTGGATATGCGTCCCACAACTTCCATACTCCCGGCGTTTCAGTCCTGCGAAGCATAAACATCACGCTCGATGTTGGTCTGTAACCTGGTGGAAAACCCAGCCCCATACCGGCGGGAACACCTTCGAAATCCGAATAATCGTCAATGCGTAAGGTGAACGGGGTCAGGTCTTGCAATCAAGCATCCCTGACGGGCTCAGTTCTTAACCGTCGCGCGCCTCTCTCCTGAGCGACTCCAGCGCCTTCACCGCACGGCTCACCGTCGAATAGTGGACGCCGAAGTGCTCGGCAATTTCCCGCATCGTGTAATGCCCAGAGAGGTAGGCTTCCGCCATTGCCATACGGCGGTCGCTCCGGCGCGCATAGTCGGCCAATGGCCTGGCCAGCGGACGCCTTTGCGCCCGCGGCACCTCGCGGAGGTCTCCCTCCGGCAGGGCTGCCTTCATCCTCTCGATGAAACCTTCCCCTCCCAGAAAGACCTGCCCGCGCAACGCCTCCCAGGGACTCGTCTCGCCGGCCCCGCTGCGCACAAAATCAACATAGCCCGGCACCGCCTCCGAACGGGTGGAACCGAACTGCCCAAGCAGCCAGTCTGTCTCCAGCCAATCAGGCGCGCTCCCCGGCTTGAGCATCGCCCGATAACTGCTCCACCCCCAGTCACCAGCGTCTTTCACCATGCCTGCCCGCACCGGGTTGAGCACCACGTAGCGCGCGAGTTCGAGCAAATAGGCATCCTTCTCCACCAGAATCGCCCTGTACCGCCCCTGGAACAGGTGACCCACACGCCGGTACGCCCGATTCACATACTGGGTATACACCCCGTTGAGCTGTCGCATGCCGCCCGAAAGGTTCGCCTCCGGCGTCTCCACCACCACGTGATAGTGATTGCTCATCTGGCACCACGCATGGCAGACCCAGTTGAACCGGCGACAGACCGCCCCGAACACCGACAGCCACGCCGCCCGGTCGGTATCCCGGAAATAGATCGCCTCCCGCCGATCACCCCGGGAGGTCACATGGTACAGACCACCGGAGAGCTCAATGCGCAGCGGCCGCGTCATTCCTCACCCGCACTCCTTGTTGCTTGATTGCAAGACTTGACCCCGTCAGCGCGCACCGTGTGCTTGCTGCTTGATTGCAAGACCTGACCGCGTCACCGCGTGTGACCCCGTCACTGCGTGGAGGGAGAGCTCGGGCTGCATGCCGGCCGTGCCCGGCGGGACCTGGAGCGGAATGGAGTAGGTGGCGGTTCCCTGCTCGTCCACCGCGAAGGCGCCCTGCGTCGCGCCGACGGCATCGGCATGGGCCGCCCCCGCGAGGGCCTGCAGCAGCGGAAGAACGAACCATAGGGCCAAGGCCCGCGGCGTTGGCGCTGGGCGGTGCGGGGAAGCAGAGGCAAAAAAGCGGCGGGCGGCGGCGGACGCGGATCCGAAACAGAGGTGAAGCATGTTCTCGTCCCTGAGATGAACCCCAAACCGATGGTGTGGGGTCGCAGGGAACACTCCCGTTCCCGCCATGCGCGCCGGCGCACGCCCCGATGACCCGTTGCATTTAACCTATCCGGGGGCGAAGGTCAACCTGCTTGCCGAACGCCGGCTCACAGCTGCCAGATCCCGGCAACCGACCACTGATCCGGCCATGCCCCTCAGCCCTGCCCCGCCTCCCCCTTCGCGTCCCGCTGGCGCAGGGCCTCGAACAGGCAGATGCCGGTGGCCACGGAGACGTTGAGGCTGCTGACGCTGCCGCGCAGGGGGATGGAGACCAGGAAGTCGCAGTGCACGCGGGTGAGGCGGCGCAGCCCCTTGCCCTCCGCCCCCAGGATCAGGACCAGGGGGCCGGTGAGATCGGCATGGTGGATGTCGCGCTCCGCCTCGCCGGCCGTACCCACCACCCACAGCCCCGCCTCCCGCAGGCCGCGCAGGGTGCGGGCCAGGTTGGTGACGGTGACGAAGGGCACCGTCTCGGCGGCCCCGCAGGCCACCTTGCGCACCACGGGCGTCAGCCCCGCGGCCTTGTCGCGGGGAGCCACCACGGCGGTCACGCCGGCGGCGTCGGCGGTGCGCAGGCAGGCGCCCAGGTTGTGGGGATCCTGGACGCCGTCGAGCACCAGCAGCAGGGGTTGCTCCACCCGCTGCAGAAGCTCCGCCAGGTCCTGTTCGCCCAGGGGGGCGGACTCCCGGCAGCGCGCCAGCGCCCCCTGGTGGTTCCACTCCGGCCAGGCCTCGTCCAACTCCTGGCGGGGTCGCCGGGTCACGGCCACCCCGGCCGCCGTGGCCCGTTCCACCAGCGCCTGGATGCGGGCATCCCCCCGACCCTCCTGGAGGATCACTTCGTGCACCCGGTCCCGGGCGCGCTCCAGCAGCGCCGCGACCGCGTGCAGGCCGTAGACCAGCGCCTCGCCGGCCGGTACGGCGCGTCCCTCCGGGCGCGCCTGGTCGCGGCCCCGCCCGCGGGCGGGGCGCCGGTGCTCGTTGGCCCTCGCCATGGCGGATCAGCGCTGCTTCGAGGAGGAGGAGGACCGGCGCCGGCTGCGACCGGATCTCGATTTCTTCTTCGGCGTGGCGGGCTCCGCCGCCGGTGGGGCGGATTCGGCCTTCGGTGCGACGGGCTCCGACTTCGCCTCGCCCCCGCCGCGCCGGCGCCGGCTGCGGCCGGATCGGGATTTCTTCTTCGGCTCGGCCGGCGCGGCGCCCGCCTCGACGGCCTCCGTCCCCGGCCCGGCGGACTCCGTCTGCACCGCCTCACCGGTACGCTTGCCCCGCCGGCCGCGCCCGGAACGCCGTCCCTTCTCCTCGCCGGGGCCGCCCTCCTCCCCTCCGGCGGCGGCCTTGCCCGGGCCCCGGCGGGCCCCGGTGGGCGGGGTGGAGAGGGGCTCGAAGTCGATTTTGCGATCGTCGAGGTTCACCCGCGCCACCTGCACCCGGATGGGATCGCCGAGGCGGTAGACACGCCCGAGGCGCTCGCCCTTGAGCCGGTGGTGGGCCGGGTCGAAATGGTAGTAGTCGTCGGCGAGGGAGGTGATGTGCACCAGCCCCTGGACGTAGATCTGCTCCAGCTCCACGAACACCCCGAAGCTGGTCACGCCGCTGATGATGCCGTTGAACTCGTCCCCCACGCGGTCCAGCATGAACTCGCACTTGAGCCAGTCCACCGCGTCGCGGGTCGCCTCGTCGGCGCGCCGCTCGGTGGTGGAGCAGTGCTCGCCGAAGCGGGTCATCCGGTCGTCGCTGTAGGGGTAGTCCTCGCGCGGCAGCTCCCGCAGCAGGTGGCGGATGGCCCGGTGCACCAGCAGGTCGGGGTAGCGGCGGATGGGCGAGGTGAAGTGGGTATAGGCCTTGAAGGCGAGGCCGAAGTGGCCGGTGTTCTGGGGCTGGTAGACCGCCTGGCTCAGGGAGCGCAGCAGCACCGTCTGGATCAGGTGGACATCGGGCCGCCCCTGCACCTGCTCCAGCAGGAGCGCGTAGTCGGCCGGCTGGGGCTTGTCCCCGCCGCGCAGCTGCAGGCCCAGTTCGCTCAGGAAGGTGCGCAGTTCCTCCAGCTTCTGGGCGCCGGGGCCGTCGTGGACCCGGTACAGGGTCGGGATCTTGCGCTTGCCGAGGAACTCCGCCGCGCTGACATTGGCCGCCAGCATGCACTCCTCGATGAGCATGTGGGCGTCGTTGCGCACCACCGGCACGATGCGCTCGATCTTCCGCTCCGGCCCGAACACGATGCGGGTCTCGGTGGTGTCGAAGTCGATGGCGCCGCGCTTCTCGCGCTGGGAGCGCAGGGCCTGGTAGAGGGCGTACAGGTTCTCCAGGTGCGGCAGCAGCCCGGTGTGGCGCTCCCGCAGCGCCTCGTCGCCCGCCACCAGCATGGCGGCCACGTCGTCGTAGATGAGCCGCGCATGGGAGCGCATCACGCCCTCGAAGAAGCGTGCCCCGGTCACCCGCCCGAGCCGGCTGACGGTCATCTCGCAGACCATGCACAACCGGTCCACCTCCGGGTTCAGGGAACAGAGGCCGTTGGAGAGCACCTCCGGCAGCATGGGAATCACCCGCTCGGGGAAGTAGACCGAGTTGCCGCGGTTCAGCGCCTCGTCATCCAGCGCCGTCTCCGGCGCCACGTAGTGGCTCACGTCGGCGATGGCCACCAGCAGGCGCCAGCCGCCGCCGCGGCGCTTCTCGCAGTAGACCGCGTCGTCGAAGTCGCGGGCGTCGGCCCCGTCGATGGTCACCAGCGGCAGGTGGCGGATGTCCTCGCGCCCGGCCTTGGCCGCTTCGGGCACCTCGGGGGTGAGCGCGGCGATCTCGCCCTCCACCGCCTCCGGCCAGGCATGGGGCAGGCCGTTGGCGCGCACCGCCACGTCGATCTCCATGCCCGGCGCCATGTGGTCGCCGAGCACCTCCACCACCTTGCCCACGGGCGGAGTCCGGGGGGTGGGCTGGGCCACCAGGGCCACCTGCACGATCTGCCCCTCCTGGGCCCCGCCGCGCAGCTCGTCGGGTACGATGATCTCCTGGCTGATGCGGGCGTTGTCCGGGCTCACGAAGCCCACCCCGGCCTCGTGCCGGTAGCGCCCCACCACTTCGCTGGTGCTGCGCTCCAGCACCTCCACCACCGAACCCTCGCGGCGGCCGCGGTGATCGATGCTGTCGATGCGCACCACCGCCCGGTCGCCATGGATGAGCCGGCGCATGGCGCGGGCGGAGAGAAAGACGTCCTCGCCGCCCTCGTCGGGGATGAGGAAACCGAAGCCGTCCCGGTGTCCCACCACCCGGCCGCGCACCAGGTCCATCTTCTGCACCGGACCGTAGCCGCCGCGGCGGTTGCGCAGCAGCTGCCCGTCACGCTCCATGGCGTTGAGCCGGCGGCGCAGCGCCTCGAAGGGCTCCTCCCCTTCCAGCCCCAGCTCCCGGGCCAGCTGTTCATGGTTCAGCGGCTTGCCGCAGCCGGCCAGGGTCTCGAGAATGAATTCACGGCTGGGGATGGGATTGTCGTACTTGCGCGCCTCGCGGGCGGCATGGGGATCGGACTGCGGTTTACGTTGGCGTCTGGCCATAAGCGCGGAGGAACTCCTTGAGCGGGATAGCGAACTCGACGCGCTGGAAACCCGGCGTCTGTTCCGTATCTGGGGTCTGGTTGTCATTCTGGTGGGCGTAGCTTAACCGATTAGACCCGTTGACAAACAGGGGCCGTGTGTATAAAGTGCGCGTCTCGCCGGCCAAGGCCGGCCGCCCGCAAGGGCAAGACCACCTGCCGAGGTGGCGAAATTGGTAGACGCGCTAGCTTCAGGTGCTAGTTGGGGAAACCCAGTGGAGGTTCGAGTCCTCTCCTCGGCACCAACTCCAAAAGCCCGCTCATCCGAGCGGGCTTTTGTTTTTCCGGTCCCGGCACCGGTGCCGCTGGTGGACCAGGACCAGCGCCCTGGCTCATATCCACCAGCCGCTCCCCGACCGCCGCCCCCGCCCCACGGCAGCCGTGCCCCGCGGACACGGCATACCCCTTGCAATGGCTTTCCCCGAGTTCGGTTCCAGCGCAACCCGAGGAGAGACACCATGCCCCAGAATCCCCTGCTCCAACTGCGAAGCCTGGGTCAGCGCATCTGGCTGGACCCGGGCTGGAGCCCGTCCATCACCGACGGCACCCTGCGCCGGCTGATCGAGGCGGACGACCTGGCCGGGTTGAATGCCGGTCCCGCCCTCCCGGCCCGGGCGTTCCCCGCTGAACCCGGCCAGGCCGGGGCCGCCGCCGGACAGGCGGGTCCGGCGGAGATCCACGAACAGCTGGCGGTGGCCGGGATCCGCGCCGCGGCGGAGCTGTTCCGCCCCGCGTTCGAGAGCAGCGGCGGGAGCGACGGGCTGGTGAACCTCGGGGTATCACCCCGCCTGGCCGGGGATGCCGATGCCACCGTGAACGAGGCCCTGCGCCTGTGGCGGCTGGTGGACCGGCCCAACGTCCTGATCAAGGTGCCGGCCACCGCGGCGGGCCTGCCCGCCATCGAGCGGCTGGTCGCCGCCGGCGTCAACGTCAACGTCACACTGCTGTTCGGACTGCGCCGGCAGCGGCAGGTGCTGGCGCGCATCCTGGCGGGTCTGCAGCAGCGCTGCCGCGCCGGCCGCCCCGTTGCCGGCGGCCTGTCCGTCACCAGCCTTCATCCCGGCCGTATCGACTCGCGGGTCGATGCCCTGCTCGACCGGCTGCTGGAGACCGGCAACACCACCGGTGGCCTGGCCCGGAGGTTGTGCGGCCACGCCGCCATCGCCATCGCCCGCCTGGCCTACCGCGACTGGCGGGCGCAGCTCTCCGACCCCCGCTGGACCGAGGTGACCGGGCGCGGCGCCCTGGCGCCGCGCCTGCACTGGGATACCACCTTCAGCGGGGATCCGGCCCGCTTCCAGGTGAGGTACGTGGAGGCACTCATCGGCCCCGACACCCTCTGCACCCTGCCATTGCCCACCCTCGAGGCATTCCGCGACCACGGCCGGGCCGCCGCCCGGCTCGCCGAGGGACTCGACGCGGCCGAGGAGGTCGTGGATGCGCTCGGTGTTCTCGGCATCGACCTCGACGAGGTGGCGCTGGAGCTGGAGCAGGAGGGTCTCGCGCGTTCCGCGGCCGACTACGAGCACGCCCTCGGCAGCCTGGCTCCCGAACGCCTGGTGGCCTATGGATGAGGAGATGATCGTGGACCACCCGCCCATCGGCCGCGACCCGCGCCCGCGCCATCCCGGGGAGCACCCCGTGGCGCCCGCGCGCCGGCAGGATCGGGAGTGGCCGCTGTGAACGGCGCGGCCAATCCGGCTGCACCGGTGCTGTTCGTGCTGTTCGGCGCTGCCGGCGACCTGAGCCGGCGGCTCATCGTGCCGGCCCTGTTCAACCTGCACCTGGACGGCCGGCTCCCGGCCGGCTTCCGGCTGCTCGGCATCGACCGCCGGGAACTGGGCGACGGGGCGCTCGCCGAGGACTATCGCGACGCCGTGACCCGCCACTCCCGCCGGGGAGCCCCGGAACCGGGCGCGTGGGAGGCGTTCGCCGCCGGCATCTCCTATCGGCGGGCGGACGTCAACAGCGGCGAGACCTACGCCAACCTTGCCGCAATGGTGCGGGCCCGCCCCCCGGGCGGGGGGCCCGAACCCGTGGTCGTCTTCTATCTCGCCGTCCCGCCCACGCTCATCGAGCCCATCGTCAACGGGCTGGGAGAGGCGGGGCTGACCCGCGACGCCGATCACGCCCGGGTGGTGGCGGAAAAGCCCCTCGGCCGCGACCTGGACTCCTTCCGCGCCATCAACAGCGCCCTCGGCCGCCATTTCATCGAGCAGCAGACCTATCGCATCGATCACTTCCTCGGCAAGGAGACGGTCCAGAACATCCTGGCCCTGCGCTTCGCCAACCCCATCTTCGAGCCCATCTGGGACCGGCGCTACGTGGATCACGTCGCCATCACCGTGGCCGAATCCCTGGGCGTGGAGCACCGCGGCGCCTACTACGAGCGCGCCGGGGCCCTGCGCGACATGGTCCAGAACCACCTTCTCCAGCTGCTCTGCCTGGTGGCCATGGAGCCCCCGGTGGCCTATGACGCCGAGGACATCCGCAACAAGAAGATGGACGTGCTGCGGGCCCTGCGCCCGATTACCCGCGCCGGGGTGCACGAGGTGGCCGCGCGCGGGCAGTACGGCCCCGGCTGGCTGCGCGGCGTGCGCCTGCCCGGCTACCGCGGGGAACCGGCGGTGGATCTCCGCTCCAACACCGAGACCTTCGCCGCGCTGAAGCTGCAGGTGGACAACTGGCGCTGGCAGGAGGTCCCCTTCTACCTGCGTACCGGCAAGCGGCTCATGGACCAGGTTTCGGAAATCTCCATCCGCTTCCGCGACGTCCCCCACCGGGCGTTCCCCGACGCGGTGGGGCTGAATGCCCAGCCCGCCCGGCTGGTCATCCGGATTCAGCCCGATGAGGGCATCGACCTGAAGTTCATGGCCAAGGAGCCGGGGTCGCCGCTGCGTCTGCGGCCGGTGGATATGCGTTTCAGCTACCGCGAGGCGTTCGCCCAGGCCAGCCCGAACGCCTACGAAACCCTGCTCCGGGACGTGCTGCTCGGCGACGCCACCCTGTTCATGCGCGCCGACCAGGTGGAGGCGGCCTGGCGGCTGCTGATGCCGGTGCTGGAGGTGTGGGAGGAGACGCCCGCGGCCGACTTTCCCAACTACGCCGCCGGTAGCTGGGGGCCGGAATCGGCCCAGGTCCTGATGGCCCGCGACGGGCGCAGCTGGCTCTCCCCCACCCTGTCCGCCGGCTCCCGGCGGCAACCGGATCAAACCCGGGAGATGACCCGTGACGAACCTGACCCCGCCCCCACCCCCCCGGCCGGGGACGGAGACACCGTCTAGCCCCCGGGCTGCCTCCCACCGCCCCGCCGCCGGGGCGCGCGGCTTCAGGCTTCGCGCGCTCCCGCGCCGGGCCCTGCCGGCCCTGTTCCCCGTTGCGCTGAGCATACGGGCGGTGGCGCTGTTGACCTTCTGCGCCGGCGCGGTGCTGCTGATCTCGGCCGCATTCCCGGGCGTCGCCGGCCGGCTTGCGCTCCTGCGAGAGTACCTGCCCCTGCCCGCGGTGGAAGGAGCGCACCTGCTGTCGGTCAGTGCCGGCGTCGCGCTCCTCGCCCTCGCCCGCGGCATCGCCGGGCGGGTGCGCGGCGCCTATCGGCTGGCTCTGCCGCTGCTGCTGGCCGGGGCACTGTTTACCTTCCTGAAGGGTCTCGACTACGAGGAAGCGCTGTTTCTGCTCGGTGTGGCGGCGCTGCTCCATCTCCAGCGCGGACGCTTCGATCGCCACAGCTACCCCCTGTTCAGCCGCCGCAGCCTGCTCTGGGGCGCAGCGGCCATCGCCGGGCTCACCGTCTATGCCGCATTGACGTTCCGGCTCAACGGCACCCACTTCCTGCGTCCGCTCGCCGCCGCCGTGATCGGCTTTCTCGGCCTGCTGGGCTGGGCCTGGTTCCGTCTGCCGCGCCCCCCGCTGTCGCCCCCCGCCGCGGATGAACTGGACGCTGCCCGGCGCCTCATCCGCGCCCACGGCGGCAACCGTTTCGCCCACATCCTGTTCAGCGGCGACAAGTACCTGTTCCACGGCGGTGACGGAGAGGCGCTGATCCAGTACGCCCCCGTCCGCGGCAGCCTGGTGGCCCTGGGCGACCCGCTCGGCGATGCGGAGGAGTTCCCCGGGCTCGTGCTGGAATTCCGCGACTTCGCCGACCGCTACGGCCTCAACAGCGTGTTCTACGAGGTTTCCGAACGACACCTGCACCTCTACCACGACGCCGGTCTCGCCCTGTTCAAGCTCGGCGAGGCGGCCCGGGTCCCGGTGGCCGGCTTCACCCTCGCCGGCCGGCGCCACGGCTCCCTGCGCAGCTCGGTCAACCGCGCCCGCGGCGAGGGCGCCCGGTTCGAGCTGTGGCAGCCCCCCTTCGCCGAATCCGCCTGGGCGGAGCTGGAGCGGGTTTCCCGCGCCTGGCTGGCGGGTCGGCATGGCCACGAGCAGGGCTTTTCGCTCGGCCGGTTCGAGCGCGGCTACCTGGAGCTCGGTCCGGTGGCGGTGGTCTCGGTGGCGGGCCGGATTGCGGCCTTCGCCTCCCTCGGCTGCGACTACGGCGGACGCGAGGCCCTGGCCTTCGACCTGATGCGCCTCTCACCGGACGCACCGCCCGGGGTCATGGAGCTACTGCTGGTGGAGCTCCTCGGCGTGGCCGGACAACGGGGCTACCGTTACCTGGATCTCGGCGTCGCCCCCCTGAGCGGGGTGGGACGCAACCGCTTCGCGCGCCGGGGCGAGCGCATGGCCCGGCTGCTCTACGAGTACGGCAACCAGTTCTACGCCTACCAGGGCCTGCGCCGCTTCAAGCAGAAGTTCGATCCGATCTGGGAGGGCGTCTACCTCGCCTACCCGCCACTGGCACCGCTGCCGGGCCTGCTGCTGGACGTCTCGGCGCTGATCGCCGGCGGCTACCGGCGGGTGTTGCTGCGCAGGTCGTGAGACGCGCCCCCCGGCCGCCGGGCGGGGACCGACACCCGCCGATTGCAGGCCACCGGAGGGGCGCGACAGGTGTGCTTTGGCAACGCTTCTTAGTAGGATGGGGGCAGAAAACCCGGAACCCGCGGAAACCGGCAATCAGAACCGGAACGAGCCCCCACCCGGCCTGTCGCACCACCGCGCCACGCTACCGTGGGCCGTCGGTGGACGGGCCCCCGCACCATGGCGCCGAAGCCAGATAGAGGAGAAGCAACCCATGGAGAAGACCTTCGTCTACGCCTTCGAGGAAGGCGACGGCAGGAACAAGATGCTGCTCGGGGGCAAGGGCGCCAACCTGTGCGAGATGACCCAGATCGGGCTCAACGTCCCGCCCGGATTCGTCATCTCCACCGAGGCCTGCCTCGCCTACCTGGCCGACCCCAACCGCGAGCTGCCGGCCGGCGTCATGGACCAGGTGCGGATGCATGTCACCGGTCTCGAGCGCAAGACCGGCAAGACCCTCGGCGGCGCCGACAATCCCCTGCTGGTCTCGGTGCGCTCCGGCTCCGCCATGTCCATGCCCGGGATGATGGACACCATCCTCAATCTCGGCCTCAACCGCGCCACCCTCGAGGGGCTCATCCGCCAGACCGGCAACGAGCGCTTCGCCTACGACGCCTACCGGCGCTTCATACAGCTGTTCGGCAAGGTGGCGCTGGGAGTGGCGGACGAACCCTTCGACGAGGTCTTCGAGGCGGCCAAGCAGAGCGCCGGGGTGAAGCTGGACGTGGGGCTCTCGGCGCGCGACCTGGAGGGAATCTGCGGCCAGTTCCTGGAGGTGGTGGAGCGGGCCACCGGCGCGCCCTTCCCCGACGACCCCCACGCACAGCTGGAAATCGCCATCAAGGCGGTGTTCAACTCCTGGATGGGCAAGCGGGCGGTGGACTACCGCCGCGAGTTCCACATCACGCCGGCCATGGCCAACGGCACGGCGGTGAACGTGGTGACCATGGTGTTCGGCAACATGGGGGAGGACTCCGCCACCGGCGTGGGATTCACCCGCTATCCGGACACCGGCGAGAACCGGATGTTCGGCGAGTACCTGGTCAACGCCCAGGGCGAGGACGTGGTGGCGGGCATCCGCACGCCCAGGCCCATCGACGCCCTGGCCGAGGAGATGCCCGAGCTCCACCGCCAGCTGGTGGAGCTGCGCGACAAGCTGGAGTCCCACTACCGGGAGGTGCAGGACTTCGAGTTCACCATCGAGAAGGGCGTCCTCTACTGCCTGCAGACCCGCAACGGCAAGATGAACGCCCAGGCGCTGGTGCGCACCTCGGTGGAGATGGCCAACGAGGGGCTCATCGACCGCCGCCAGGCGCTGCTGCGCATCCAGCCGCAGGCGCTCGAGCAGATGCTCTTTCCCCGCCTGGCGCCGATGGCCAGCCACCGCCCCATCGCCCGCGGCCTGCCGGCCTCGCCCGGTGCCGCGGCGGGCCGGGCGGTATTCGACGCCGACCGCGCCGAACAGCTCGGGCGCGGCGGCCAGCCGGTCATCCTGGTGCGCGAGGAGACCAAGCCGGAGGACATCCACGGCTTCTTCGCCTCCCGGGGCATCCTCACCTCCCGCGGCGGCAAGACCTCCCACGCCGCCGTGGTGGCCCGGGGCATGGGCAAGCCGTGCGTGGCCGGTGCCGAGGGCATCCACGTGGATGTGCGCATGCGCCAGGCCTTCGTCGGCGAGCACACCATCCGCGAGGGGGATCTCATCACCCTCGACGGCACCACCGGCGAGGTCTACCTGGGCGAGGTGCCCATGATCGAGGCGGAGTTCTCCCCCGAGCTGGATACGCTGCTGGGCTGGGCCGACGCGGCGGCCGGGCTGCGGGTGATGGCCAACGCCGACACCCCGGAGGACGCCGAGCGGGCGCTGCGCTACGGCGCCATGGGCATCGGACTGTGTCGCACCGAGCGCATGTTCAACGCCACCGAACGCCTGCCGACGGTGATCGAGATGATCGTCGCCGAAAGCCCCGCCGATCGCCAGCACGCCCTGGACAAGCTGCTGCCCATGCAGCGGGAGGATTTCCGCGGCCTGTTCCGGGCCATGGCCCCGCGCCCGGTCACCATCCGCCTGCTCGACCCGCCCATCCACGAGTTCCTGCCCTCGGAGCAGCAGCTGGTGGAGGAGATCGACCGCCTCCGGCACCTGCGCGATACGGTGCAGGGCATGAACATCCTCTCCGATGCCGTGGAGTTCATCTACCGCGGCGGTACGGACCACCCCAGTGTCGCCCGCCTGGCCGACCCGCGCCTGGTGGAGGAGGCCATCGACAAGAAGGAGACCATGCTGCGCAAGGTCCGCGCCCTGCACGAGGTGAACCCCATGCTGGGCCACCGCGGCGTGCGCCTGGGACTCACCTTCCCGGAGATCTACACCATGCAGATCCGCGCCATCCTCGAGGCCGCCGCCGAGTGCCTGCAGGAGGGGCTGGAGGTGCACCCCGAGATCATGGTGCCGCAGGTGTGCACTGTGCAGGAGCTCAAGCGGGTCAAGGATCTGGTGAGCTTCATCCGCACGGACGTGGAGGAGCGCTACGGGGTACGGCTGGCGTTCAGGTTCGGCTCCATGCTGGAGGTGGTGCGGGCCTGCATGCGCGCCGGCAGCCTGGCGGAGGAGGCGGAGTTCTTCTCCTTCGGCACCAACGACCTGACCCAGGCCGCCTTCTCCTTCTCCCGCGAGGATGCCGAGAACAAGTTCCTGCCCATGTACAACGAACACGGCATCCTGCAGGACAACCCCTTCGAGGTGCTGGACGTGAAGGGGGTGGGTCGGCTGATGGAGCTGGCCGTGGAGTGGGGCCGCGCCACCCGTCCCGACATGAAGGTGGGGATCTGCGGCGAGCACGGCGGCCACCCCGCATCCATCGCCTTCTGCCACCGGGTGGGGCTGACCTACGTCTCCTGCTCCGCCCCGCGGGTCCCCATCGCCCGCCTGGCGGCGGCCCAGGCGGCCCTCGATGCCGCCGGGGGAACCGGAACCCAGTCGCTGTAGTCACACACGATGGAATCCGGTTACCTCATCATCGAAACCAGCGAGCGCCATCCCGGACTGGTGCGGATCTACACCGCCACCGACCGGCCCCCGCGCCTGCCCGAGAGCGACAGCGAGGACCCCCGGATACGCTACCTGGCCAGCTTCAACGACGTGGATGCGGCCCTGATGCACGCCCACAACGCCCTGCGCCACCGGCTGGTGAACACCGACACCCGGCTCTACCGGGTCGAGTTGCCCCGGGCGATTGCCGCGGTGGAGTCCATCACCCTGTCCCACCGGCGCAATTATCTGGACCCCTGGCTCGATCCCGGCGTCAGGGAGACCATCGACACCATGGCCGCTGCGCGTGCGGCGCACCAGCAGCAGCAGGTCAGGATCTGGAATTGGGTGGGCTGGATCGCGCTCGCCCTGCTGGCGGCGCACGCCCTGACGGCGTTCCTGTAGACAGGAGGCCCGGCGGCCGCGATGGCCACCGGGCCGTTCCGGCAACCGCCTCAGGCGAAGGGGTTGCGCAGGACGATGGTCTCGTTGCGATCCGGACCGGTGGAGATGATGTCCACGGGCACACCCACCACCTCCTCCATGCGCTTGAGATAGGCGCGGGCATTGGCGGGCAGCTGGTCGTAGTCGCGGACGCCGACGGTGGACTCCGTCCAGCCGGGCATCTCCTCGTAGACCGGCGCGCAGCCCTCGTAGGCCTCGGCGCCCACGGGGGGGGCGTCGAGCAGGGTCTCGCCATGGCGGTAACCCACGCACAGCCGGATGGTGTCGAGGCCGTCGAGCACATCGAGCTTGGTGACGCACAGGCCGCTGACGCTGTTCACCCGCACGGAGCGGCGCAGGGCCACGGCGTCGAACCAGCCGCAGCGACGCGGCCGGCCGGTGGTGGAGCCGAACTCGTGACCGCGCTCGGCCATGTAGGCACCCACCGTGTCGAGCAGCTCCTTGCCGTCGTAGAGCTCGGTGGGGAACGGACCGGAGCCCACGCGGGTGGTGTAGGCCTTGACGATGCCGACCACGTAGTCGAGGTAACGGGGTCCGAAGCCGCTGCCGGTGGACGCGCCGCCGGCGGTGGTGTTGGAGGAGGTCACGAAGGGGTAGGTGCCCTGGTCGATATCCAGCAGCGTCCCCTGCGCGCCCTCGAACAGGATGTTGCCGCCCCGGTCGGCGATGTCGTAGAGGATGGCGGGAATGTCCGCCACCAGCGGGACGATGCGCTCGGCCATGGCCAGGGTCTCGTCCAGCACCTGCTGGAAGTCCACCGCATCGGCCTTGTAGTAGTGCTGCAGGGCGAAGTTGTGGTAGTCCAGCACCTCGCCCAGCTTGGCGGCGAAACGCTCCCGGTGCAGCAGGTCGCCCACCCGCAGTCCGCGGCGGGAGACCTTGTCCTCGTAGGCCGGGCCGATGCCGCGTCCGGTGGTGCCGATGGCGGCCTTCCCGCGGGCCCGCTCGCGGGCATGATCCAGCGCCACGTGGTAGGGCAGGATGAGGGGGCAGGCCTCGCTGATGCGCAGCCGCTCCTCGGCCGGGACGCCCCGGGCCTTGAGCATGTCCAGCTCCTCGATCAGCGCCGCGGGCGAGAGCACCACGCCGTTGCCGATCAGGCACTGCACGCCCTCGCGGAGTATGCCCGACGGAATCAGGTGCAGAACGGTCTTCTCACCGTTGATCACCAGCGTATGGCCGGCGTTGTGCCCGCCCTGGAAGCGCACCACGGCGGCGACGCCCTCGGTGAGCAGGTCCACTACCTTGCCCTTGCCCTCGTCACCCCACTGGGTGCCGATCACGACTACGTTCTTGCCCATTTGTCCGACTCGTTTGACGGTTTCACAGCCTGCTGTTCAGGACGCCACCGGCGTCACCGTCCAGCTCCCCCCCTGCAGTACCAGGACGCGGTCGCAACCGTGCGCCCCGGGTGTTCCCTCCGCGCCGGGCAGGGCGCAGATGACCCGCTCCCCCGCCGCGCGCAGTTCCGCTACCCGGCTTGCCTGCGCCGGGTCCTCCGTCCATGGCGCGTAAATACCCCCCGCCGGCTCCCGGGCTTCCGGCAGCAGGCTCACCAGCGCCCGCAGGTCGGCGCTGAACCCCGTGGCGGGGCGGGCACGTCCGAACACGCGCCCGATGTCGTCGTAGCGTCCGCCCTGCGCCACCGCCTGGCCACGGCCGGGCAGGTAGGCGGCGAACACCGGACCGGTATGGTAGTGGTATCCGCGCAGCTCGGCCAGATCGAAATAGAGCGGGACTCCCGGCATGCGCTGACCGAGCAGCCCGGCAATGCGCTCCAGGTCCGCCAGCGCGGCCTCCACTTCGGCGCCGGCATCCGCCAGGGCGGCACGCGCCTCGGCGAGCACCCCGGGGCCCCCGTTGAGCGCCGCCAGCCGGCCCAGCATGGCCCGGTCGCCCGGGTCCAGCGCCCAGCCGGCGAGGCTCGCCTCGATCTCGGCGCCGGCCTTGCGCTGCAGGGCCTCGAACAGGATACCCTCCTGCTCGGCCGACAGCCCGGCCCGGCGCGAGAGGCCGCGGAAAATCCCCACGTGCCCCAGGTCCACGTGGGCCTCGTCATGGCCGGTGACGCGCAGGGTCTCCAGCATCAGGCACAGCACCTCCACGTCGCTCTCCACCCCGGCGTGGCCATAGAGCTCGGCGCCCACCTGGAGCGGGCTGCGGGTCTCGCCGGCGGCGCCGGGGCGGGTGTGCAGCACCGTGCCCAGGTAGCAGAGCCGGGTCGGCAGGTCGCTGTGCAGGCGGCGGGCATCGATCCGCGCCACCTGCGGCGTCATGTCCGCGCGCACGCCCAGCAGCCGCCCGGAGAGCTGATCGGTCAGCTTGAAGGTCTTGAGCTCGAGGTCGTGCCCCACCCCGGTCAGCAGTGACTCGAGGTACTCGACGAAGGGGGGAATGACCAGATCGTAGCCCCAGCCGTCATAGAGGTCGATCAGCCGCCGCCGCAGCTGCTCGACGCGCCGCGCCTCCGGCGGCAGCAGCTCCTCGATCCCTTCCGGGAGCAGCCAGCGCCCGGAGTCGGTCAGTGTCTCTTCGTTCATTCCGGTATCCAAGGGACCCTCAGACGAACATCCGCACCAGCGTGAGCAGCGCCAGTCCCACGATGATGCTGCTCAGGCCGACGAAGCGCAGGGTGCGATCGTCCATCCGGGCCACCATCAGGACCATCCGGCGCCAGCCACCGGGATTGGCGAAGGGCAGCAGGCCCTCGATCACCAGCACCAGGGCGAGAGCGGCGAGCAGATCAGTCCATAGCATGGCTTGGGTTCACAAAAAAATGCCGGGCCCAGTGTACGGCGACACCTGCCCGGTCACGTGGTTTCCACCTGCCGGTGGGAGCGGGGCGTCAGCGCGCCACCCCCTGCTCGGGATTCTTGAAGTAGCGGAAAAACTCGCTGTCGGGCTGCATCAGAATCACATCGGAGCGATCGCGGAAGGTGTCCCGGTAGGCACGCAGCGAGCGATAGAAGGCATAGAACTCCGGATCCCGGGTGTAGGCCTTGGCGTAGATGTCGGTGGCGCGGGCATCGCCCTCACCGCGAATCACCTCCGCGTCGCGATAGGCCTCCGCCAGGATCACCGTGCGCTGCCGGTCGGCATCGGCACGGATGCGTTCGGCCGCCTCGGCACCGCGGGAGCGGAAGTCGCGGGCCACGCGGGCGCGCTCGGCTTCCATGCGCCGGTAGACCGAGCCGCTCACCTCGGCGGGGAGCTCGATCTGCTGGATGCGCACGTCCACCACGCTGATGCCCAGCTCGCTGACCTGCCGGTTGGCGTTCTCGGTGAGGATGTCCATGATCTGGGCCCGATCGCCCGAAACCACCTCCTGCACGGTACGCTTGGCGAACTCGCTGCGCAGGCCGTCCTTGAGGATCTGGGACAGGCGCATCGCGGCGGTCCGCTCGTCACCGCCGGTACGCTGGTAGAAGCGCCCCACGTCATCGATACGCCACTTCACGAACGAGTCCACCATCACGTTCTTCTTCTCGCTGGTGAGGAAACGCTCCGGCGCCTCGTCCAGGGTGAGAATGCGGCCGTCGAACTTGCCCACGTTGTAGATCAACGGGAACTTGAAGTGGATACCCGGCTCCAGGTCCGTGCGCACGATCTCGCCCAGGCGGAACAGGATCGCCTTCTGGCGCTCGTCCACGGTGTAGATGGAGAAGGCGCCCAGCACCAGCAGTGCCAGCAGCCCGATGACTCCCAGTTTCACGCTGTTCTGTCCCATTAGCGAACCCCCCGGCGGCTGCGCAGTTCTTCACGTCCGCGCGACTCCGCCTCCCGGCTGCCGATGGCCGCGCCGCCCGTGGGCGAGAGGGCGTCGCCCTCCTGGCGGGCCTGGGCCTCGGCGCCACGCTGCATCAGCTGGTCGAGGGGAAGGTACATGAGGTTGTTGCCCCCTTCCACGTCCACCATCACCTTGCTGCTGTTGGCCAGCACCGACTCCATGGTCTCCAGGTAGAGACGCTGGCGGGTCACCGCGGGTGACTTCCGGTATTCGGTCAGCAGCTGCTCGAAACGGCTCGCCTCACCCTCGGCCTGGGCGATGACCTGGGCCTTGTAGGCGTTGGCCTCCTCCAGCTGGCGCGCGGCATTGCCGCGGGCGACGGGAACGATCTCGTTGGCATAGGCCTCGGCCTCGTTCTTGAGCCGCTGCTCGTCCTCACGGGCCTTGATGGCGTCCTCGAAGGCGCCCTGCACCTGCTCCGGCGGCTGGGCGTCCTGGAGGTTGACGCTGGTGATCTGCAGGCCGGTGCCGTAGCGGTCGAGGATCTCCTGGATCAGCGTCTCGGTCCGGGTCATGATCTCGCTGCGCCCCTCGGTGAGGGCGAAGTCCAGCTTGCTCTTGCCGATCACCTCGCGCACGGCGCTCTCGGTGGCCTCGCGCAGGGTCAGGTCTGGGTCCCGCACCAGGAACACGTAGTCCTTGATGTCCTTGACCCGGTACTGCACCGCCAGGGCCACGGAGATGATGTTCTCGTCCTGGGTCAGCATGGAGGCCTGGCGCTGGATATTGCGGATCTGCTCCACGTTGACCTTCTCCACCGTCTGGATGAAGCGCGGCACCCAGTGCGGTCCGGGGCCGGTGGTCTTCACGTAGCGGCCGAACTGGAGCACCACGGCGCGCTCGGCCGGGGCAACGATATAGATGCCGCTGAAGACCCACACGGCCACCAGCGCGCCCAGCACCAGCCCGAGACCGATGCGGCTGGCGCCGCCACCGCCCCTGCCACCGCCAGAGCCGCTCTCGCCGCCGCCCTTGCCGCCGAACAGGCCACCCAGCTTCTGCTGGAACTTGCGTGCCAGTTCATCCAGATCGGGCGGCCCCTGGTCTCCCCCCTGGCTGCCCCAAGGGTCCTTGCCACTGCCTCCCGGTTCGTTCCAGGCCATGCGCTTCACTCCATTGCGGTCCATTCGCCGGCAGCAGCCGGCTCGGAATGTGGAATTCTATGGGTCAAGAGCGGGTGCCGCAAGGCACGGCTTCAGCGGGCGAGGCCGGCCAGCCGCTCCTGGTGCCCCTCGCGGGAGGCCAGCTGGTCGAGCTGGCGGCGCGGCAGCTGCACCTCGATGCGCCAGCCGCCGTCCTCGGCGTCGCTTTCCGCCAGCACCGCCCCCAGCTCGAACAACCGCGCGCGGAGACGTCCCGCGGTAGGCGGCAATTCGACCCAGCCGCGCACGACTTCGCCCGCCAGCAGCTCAGACAGCGCCTGGCGCAGGAGTTCCAGACCGGCGCCCGTGGCCGCCGAGATCCAGACCCGGCACGGACGCCCCTCCCCGTCCCGCTCCAGCCGCGGCTGCACGTCCGCAAGTGCGTCGATCTTGTTGTAAACCTCCAGCTGCGGGAGGGTATCGGCGCCGATCTCCGCCAGCACCTGGTTGACCTGGCGGATCGCCGCGTCGCGCTGGGGGTCGTGGGCATCCACCACCTGCAGCAGCAGCGTCGCCTCCAGGGTCTCCTCCAGGGTGGCGCGGAAGGCCGCCACGAGCTCGTGGGGCAGGTGGCGGATGAATCCCACCGTGTCGGCCAGCACCACGTCACCCACCTCGGCCAGCCGGATGCGGCGCAGGGTCGGGTCGAGGGTGGCGAAGAGCTGATCGGCGGCATAGACTTCCGCCCCCGTCAGGGTGTTGAACAGGGTGGATTTGCCGGCGTTGGTGTAACCCACCAGGGACACGGTGGGCACCGTGGCGCGGCGGCGGGCCCGGCGTCCCTGGTCACGCTGGCGGCGCACCTTTTCCAGCCGCCGGTGAATGGTGCGGATGCGCTCGCGCAGCAGCCGGCGGTCGGTCTCCAGCTGGGTCTCGCCGGGACCGCGCAGGCCGATACCGCCCTTCTGCCGCTCCAGGTGGGTCCAGCCCCGCACCAGCCGGGTGGCGAGGTGCTCCAGCTGGGCCAGCTCCACCTGCAGCTTGCCCTCGTGGGTACGGGCCCGCTGGGCGAAGATATCGAGGATCAGGCCGGTCCGGTCGAGCACGCGGCACTGGAAGGCCCGTTCCAGGTTGCGCTCCTGGGCCGGTGACAGCGCGTGGTTGAACAGCACCACCTCCGCCTCCCCGGCCTCCACCTGGAGCGCCACCTCTTCCACCTTGCCGGTGCCGATGTAGTACTTGGGATCGGGCTGGGTGCGCGAGCCGGTCACGATGGCGACCGGCTCGGCACCAGCGGATACTACGAGACGCTCGAACTCCTCCAGATCCTCGCTGACGGAATCGTTCGGAAGCTCGAGGTGGACGAGAACCGCCCGTTCGCCGCCGCGTGGACGCTCAAACAAGCGAACGACCCCGCTGCGACATGCGGGCCTCAGGCATTACCCGGTTCAGGGCTGTCGCCGCCGCCATTCGCCGGCGGGGCGATGCGGATGTTGCGCGCCGGGACGATGGTGGAGATGGCATGCTTGTAGACCATCTGGCTCACGGTATTCTTGAGCAGCACCACGAACTGATCGAAGGACTCGATCTGACCCTGGAGCTTGATGCCGTTGACGAGATAGATGGATACCGGCACCCGTTCCTTGCGGAGGGTGTTCAGGAAAGGGTCTTGTAGGGACTGCCCTTTTGACATTGCGTATTCTCCTTATTATGCACGGGTACGGCTGCATGGAGCCGGGCCGGTGCTGAAAACTGCGGCCTATTAAAAAAGCCTGTGCAGACCACAGGCGCTCACAAAAAAACGGCAAGGGAATAGAAGTATAACTTAATTCTATACCTCTCCCCTATATGGTGGAGCCGTTGAGGATTTTCAAGACCTGTTCGATTGGATTCGACCCCAGGCTGTCGACCCAGTTCACTCCGGGCCAGCCGCGCAGCCAGGTAATCTGGCGCTTGGCCAGCTGGCGGGTGGCCGCGATGCCCCGCTCCACCATCTCCCCATGGCCGATCCGCCCCTCCAGGTATGACCACACCTGGCGGTAACCCACCGAGCGCATGGAGGGCAGGCCGGGATGCAGATCCCCGCGCCGGCGCAGACGCTCCACCTCAGCCTCGAAACCGGCGGCGAGCATGGCGTGGAAGCGCTGCTCGATGCGCTCATGGAGCACGGCGCGCCGGGCCGGTGCCAGGGCGAGGGGCACGGCCTCCACCCCCGGCTGCGCGGTGGCGTGCTCGGCCCACAGGGCGGACAGGGGACGGCCGGTCAGCTCCCACACCTCCAGCGCCCGCTGGATGCGCTGGGGGTCGTTGGGGTGGATGCGGCGGGCCGCCTCCGGATCCACCCGCGCCAGCCGGGCATGGAGGGCGGCCAGCCCCTCGGCCGCCAGCTCCGCTTCCAGGCGGGCGCGCACCGCCGGGTCGGCCGCCGGCAGGTCGGAAAGACCGGCCGCCAGGGCGCGGAAATAGAGCATCGTCCCCCCGACCAGCAGTGGGATGCCGCCCCCGGCGCGGATGGCCTCCATCTCGCGCAGCGCATCGCTGCGGAACCGGGCCGCGGAGTAGGACTCGGCCGGATCGAGGATGTCGATGAGCCGGTGGGGCGCCTCCGCCAGCAGTTCCGGGCCCGGCTTGGCGGTTCCGATGTCCATCTCCCGGTAGACCAGGGCCGAGTCGACGCTGATGATGCTGCAGGGCAGACGGCGCACCAGCTCCACCGCCAGGTCGGTCTTGCCCGAGGCGGTGGGGCCCATCAGGAAGATGGCCGGCGGGGGACGGCGGGGGACGGTCACCGCTCAGCGGCCGCGCAGGAACAGGGCGTCGAGCTCGGCCAGCCCCAGCTCCACCCAGGTGGGACGGCCGTGGTTGCACTGGCCGCTGCGCTCGGTCCGCTCCATGTCCCGCAGCAGGGCGTTCATCTCCGGCAGGGTGAGCTGGCGATTGGCCCGCACCGAGCCATGGCAGGCCAGGGTGGCGAGACCCTCGTTGATGCGCTCCTCAACCCGGCGGCTGGTGCCGTGCTCGAGCAGGTCGGCCACCAGGTCGCGCACCAGCTGCCCGGCGTCGGCGTCCCGCAGCAGCGCCGGCACCTGGCGCACCACCACGCTCCCCGGCCCGCTGCGCTCCAGCCCGATCCCCACCCCCCGGAAGAAGTCGGCCTGGTCCTCGGCGCAGCCCGCCTCCCGCTCGCTGAGGCGCACCGTCACCGGCACCAGCAGCGGCTGGCTGCGGATTCCCTCCCCGCTCTCCAGCGCCGCCTTCATGCGCTCGTAGGTGATGCGCTCATGGGCGGCGTGCATGTCCACCAGCACCAGCCCGCGGGCGCTCTGGGCGAGGATGTAGATGCCGTGGATCTGGGCCACCGCGTAGCCGAGCGGCGGCATCTGCGGCTCCGCCTCCACGTCCGGCGGGGCGGCCGGCGCAACGGCGCTTCCCGCTAGCGGTGGTGGCGCCACGCTCGCCGCCCCGGCCCGGGCGAGTTCCCCATAGGGATCGCCCGCCGGCTCGCGGAGGTTCAGCGCCATGGTCCGCCGGGATACCGGCCAGGCCGCCGCCGGGGTCGGGCTCGCGGCGGGCTGGTGCTCCGGGCGGCCGGCGCGGGCGCCGGCCAGCGCCTCGTGCAGGGCGCGGAACAGGAAGTCGTGCACGCTGCGCCCGTCCCGGAACCGCACCTCGTGCTTGGTGGGGTGGACATTCACATCCACCCGCTCCGGGTCCAGGGTCAGGAACAGCACGAAGGCGGGGTGGCGGCCGCCGTAGAGGACGTCCTTGTAGGCCTGGCGCACGGCGTGCCCCACCAGCTTGTCGCGCACCATGCGGCCGTTGACGAAGAAGTACTGCAGATCCGCCTGGCTGCGGGAGAAGGCCGGCTCGGCCACCCAGCCGTCCAGATGCAGCCCGGCGGCCTCCACCGCCACCGGCAGGGCGTGCTCCAGGAACGCCTGGCCGCAGGCGGCCGCCACCCGCCGGTCCCGCTCCACGGAGCCGGACGCGGCGCCCAGCTCCAGCACCCGGCGCTGGTTGTGGCTGAGGTTGAAGGTGACATCGGGGCGCGCCAGGGCCAGGCGCCGGACCAGCTCCTCGATATGGCCGAACTCGGTCTTTTCGGTGCGCAGGAACTTGCGCCGCGCCGGGGTGTTGAAGAACAGGTCGCGCACCTCCACCGTGGTGCCGCGGGGGTGGGCCGCGGGGGCGGGCGGACGCTCGGCGCTGCCCTCCACCTCGATGCGCCAGCCCTGCGGCAGCGCCTCGGTCCGCGAGGTCAGGGTCAGCCGCGACACCGAGGCGATGCTGGCCAGCGCCTCGCCGCGGAACCCGAGGCTGGCCACATGGGCGAGATCGTCCACTTCGCTGATCTTGCTGGTGGCATGCCGGCTCAGGGCCAGGCCCAGGTCGTCGGGATGGATGCCCTGGCCGTCGTCGCGGACCCGGATGAGGCGTACCCCGCCCCCCTCCACCTCCACCTCCACGCGCCGGGCGCCGGCATCGAGGCTGTTCTCCAGCAACTCCTTGACCACGGAGGCCGGCCGCTCCACCACCTCGCCGGCGGCGATCTGGTTGGCGACCCGGGTGCTGAGCGGATGGATGCGCATGGCGGCGGAACGGACTTCGGCGGCGATTCAGGCGCTACAGGATAGCACGGGGCCGACCCGCGGGAGCAGGCAGCGGCTGCCCCCCGGCCCCGCGCCCGGCCACGGAGGATGCAACCCATCATCACGACATGAAGGCCACGGGGAAAAGCGAAAGGAAATCAACCGCAGATTACGTTGATTGACGCTGATTGCTTGGTGCCCGGAGCCTGGTCGCACTGCTGAATCACAGGTTGGTAAGGCCGGCGGCATCGGGGGGGCGCCCTTGAACACCCGCGTCGGAATGGTCGGGGGGCAATCCACCACATCGACGGCATAATCTGCGTAAATCAGCGTAATCTGCGGTAAAAAGTCCTTTCCTTTCGTGACCTTCGTGCCCTCGTGGTGAGAAACGGGCGCACTCCCGGCGGGTGAAGAGACAAGCAGGGCCGGATCAGCCGTCGCTGGCGGCGGGGATGGCGAGTTCCTGGCCGACCCGCAGCATGTCGCCGGTCAGGCCGTTGCGGCGGCGCAGGCTGTCCACGCTGACCCGGTACTGGGCGGCGATGCCCGAGAGGGTCTCGCCGCGGGCCACCGCGTGGCGGGTGGGCTGGGTCCGGGCGAGGAGGGTTCCGGGAGGCGGCTTGCGCTGGAAGTACTGGCGCACCCCGGTCAGGATGGCCTCGGCGAGCCGCCGCTGGTGGCCGCGTTCGCGCAGCTTGCGCTCCTCCTCGGGGTTGGAGATGAAGGCCGTCTCCACCAGGATGGAGGGCACGTCCGGGGACTTCAGCACCGCGAAACCGGCCTGCTCCACCCGGCGCTTGTGCAGCGGATGCAGCCGGCCGAGATTGCCCAGCACCGCGTCCCCCACCTCCAGGCTGCTCTCGATGGTGGCCGCCTGGGAGAGATCGAGCAGCACCGAGGCGAGCAGCTGATCCTTGTCGTCGAGGCTCACGCCCCCCACCAGGTCGGCTGAGTTCTCCCGCTCCGCCAGCCAGCGCGCCGCTTCGCTGCTCGCGCCCCGCTGGGAAAGGGCGAAGACCGAGGAGCCGCGGGCGCGGCGGTCGGTGAAGGCGTCGGCATGGATGGAGATGAAGATGTCGGCACGATGCTCGCGGGCCTTCTGCATGCGCTGGCGCAGTCCCACGTAGTAGTCGCCGTCGCGGATCAGCACCGGGCGCATGCCCGGCTCCTTCGCCACCAGCTGGGCCAGCTCCCGGGCCACCGCCAGGGTGACATCCTTCTCCCGGGTGCCGCGGCTGCCGATGGCGCCGGGATCCTCGCCGCCGTGACCGGCGTCGATGGCCACCACCAGCTCGCGGGGCTGCGCGGGGGACGGCTCGTCCGCCACCGTGACGGGGGGCCGGGTGGCGGCCGCGGCGGTCTCGTCGGCGTCGAAAAGATCCACCACCAGCCGGTGTCCGTACTGCTGATTGGGCTTGAGCAGGAACGACTTGGGCCGCACCGCCCCGTTCAGGTCCAGCACCACCCGCAGGTCGGAGCCGTTGCGCACGCCACTGCGGATGGCGCTGAAGAAGCGGCTTTTCGTACCGGACCCGATGGGCTCGGCGAGGCCGGCGCCGGCCAGATCGATGACCAGCCGGGCGGGATCCTCGAGACGGAAAATCCGGTGTTCCAGGGGACCGCTCAGGTCGAACACCAGGCGCACGTTGTCCGGGGCTTCCCATACCCGCAGCCCCTGGACCTGCACGGAACCGGCCTCGGCGAGCGCCGGAACGCACAGCAGCAGTAGTGCGACAGCTCTGAGAAATTTCATGAACTTCGGCCCGCGAACGGTTGCTTCCTTTGATTATTTAAACCCATGCCGCGGGATTTTCAAGTTTTCTCAGCGATTACCGGAAGATACATCACAAATTTCGAAGAATTGATGAGGTCCGGCGGCAGCCTGGCCCGCGGCGGCCTCAGGCCCCCAGGAGCCTGTCGGACTTGAGACTGATCTACTGCGCCGGCGGGACAGCGGTCCATATGAGGCCGATTTTTCGTTACATAGACCCACTATGCGCCTCAAAATCGGCCCCATCTGTCCTCGCTCTCCCACTCGACTCGCTACGATCGCTCAAGTCCGACAGGCTCCCAGGCGGGCGAGAAGCCGCTCGCCGCGGGGCGTGCCGGCCCGCAGCATAGCCCGGCGGGAGCGGTCGGCATAGGCCAGGTTGATCTCCAGGTCGGGAGCCGGGAGCGCCCCTTCGCCCCGTTCCGGCCACTCCACCAGGCACACCGCCTCCGCCCCCAGGTAGTCGCGCAGGCCGAGATAATCGAGCTCCTCGGGGTCCTGCAGGCGATAGAGATCGAAGTGGTAGACCCGCCGCCCCTCCACCTCGTAGGGCTCAACCAGGGTGTAGGTGGGGCTCTTCACCCGGCCGCCATGGCCGAGGCCCTGGAGGAAGCCGCGGGCCAGGGTGGTCTTGCCGGCGCCGAGGTTGCCGTGCAGGAAGATGATCGCCCCTTCCCGGCAGACCCGGGCCAGCGCCGCCCCCAGCGCCAGGGTGGCGGCCTCGTCGGGCAGGTGGCGGGTGAGCCCGGTCACGGGTTCACCCGCCGGCGCAGGTGGGGCAACAGGTCGGTGGCGAGCAGGCCGCGCTCGCCGCCGGCCGCGGCCGCGGCGTCCGCGGCCCGGGCGTGGAGACAGACCCCCAGCTCGGCGGCGACCCGGGCCGGGATTCCCTGGGCCAGCAGGGCGCCGATGATGCCGCCGAGCACGTCGCCCATGCCGCCGCTGGCCATCCCCGGATTGCCCGCGGGGCAGACGCCGGGGGTTTCCGCCGGCCCCTGCACCAGGGTGCCGGCTCCCTTCAGGACCAGTACGCCGCCGTAGCGGGCCTGCAGCGCGGCGGCGGCGGCGAAGCGGTCCGCCTGCACCGCGGCCGCCTCGCGGCCCAGCAGTCGGGCCGCCTCGCCCGGGTGGGGGGTGAGCACCCAGTCCGACCGCTCGCGGGGTGCCTCCACCAGCAGGCCGAGGGCGTCGGCATCGAGCAGCAGGGGCCGGCCGCTGTCGAGCACCGCCTCCAGCAGCGCCCACGCCCACGCCGAGCGGCCCAGCCCCGGCCCGGCCGCCACCACCGTGGCGCGTTCGAGGAGCGGGGCGAGCGCGGCCACGCCGTCCACCCCGTGGGCCATGATCTCGGGCCGCGCCTGGGCGACCAGCGCCGCGTGCTCCGGATGGGTGGCCAGGCTCACCAGGCCGGCGCCGGCGCGCAGCGCGGCCTCGGCGGCCATGCGCGCGGCGCCGGCCATGCCGGGCGCCCCGCCCACCACCAGCAGGTGGCCGAAATCGCCCTTGTGGGCGGTGCGGGGACGGGGCGCGAGCCAGGCGGCATGGTCGTCGGCATCCAGAAGGCGGGCGGAGGGCCCGAGGGCCGCCGGCACCGCGGCGGGAACGCCCAGGTCGTCGTAGACCAGCCGGCCGCAGCGCCCGGGCCCGGCGCCGGTCACCAGGCCCTGCTTGAGGCCGATGAAGGTGACGGTGACCCGGGCGGCCACGGCGCGGCCGAGCACCGCGCCCGTGTCGGCATGCAGCCCCGAGGGGATATCGAGCGCCAGCACCGGCCGGCCGCTGTCGTTCAGGGCGTCGATTGCCGCCGCCCACACCCCCTCCACCGGACCGTCGAGTCCCGTGCCCAGCAGTCCGTCCACCAGCAGGTCACAGTCAACCGGGGCGCCGGCCTCGAATCCCACCGGCTCCACCCCCGCCGCCCGCAGCCGCGCCAGGGCCGCGTCCGCATCGCCCCCGGCACGGGGACCGTTGCCCACCTGCCAGGCCGTGACCTCGAGTCCCGCCTCCCGGGCCAGCCGCGCCACCACGTAACCGTCGCCACCGTTGTTGCCGCTGCCGCACAGCACCCCCAGGCGGCGGCTCTCGGGCCAGCGTGCGCGCAGGACCCGGAAGGCCGCGGCGCCGGCCCGTTCCATCAGGGTGGCGCCGGGGATGCCATGGACCTCGATGGCCAGGCGATCAAGCTCCCGGACCTGGTCGGCGCGGTAGAGGGCTGTGGGCAGGCGGGTGGTGGGCATGGGGTTCGGTTTGCGTGCGCTCCGGCGCTCGGCGGTTCCTGCATTCCTGGTATGAGGGATGCCGACCCGGATCCCGGCCCGGGCCGCGAAAGGGTCAGGGTCAGTATACTAGTGTAGTGCGTCACTCTTGGAGGTACTTTCAGAGCCCCCCGAAAGTGCCAGGACAAGGCGCAGTGCGCAGGCAATGGTTGTTCCCTTGTCAAGCGCTGCAACGCCGTCATGGTGCTTTCGGGGGGCTCCCTGCGGGCGCGCCGCCGGCCGGCCATCTGCGGCGTTGCGCTTGCTTGAAAGGGGGCCTGCCCTTCCTGCGCAAGCGCGCCTTGCATCTGACCGGCCGGCGACTCGCTGAATGTGCCTCCAAGAGTGACGCACTACACTAGCCTACGGCGCCCCACCCCACGACCCGCACCGGAGACCCCGACCACCGTGCCCCCGCCCGCCCCCGACCAGCTTGCCGACCTGGCCCGCGCTATCCGGCGCTGGGGTGTCGATCTCGGCTTTCAGCAGGTGGGCATCGGCGGGGTGGATCTGGACCGGCACGAGGCCCGCTTCCTGCACTGGCTGGAGCGGGGCTTTCACGGCGAGATGGAGTACATGGCCCGCCACGGCACCCGCCGCAGCCGCCCGGCCGAGCTGGAACCCGGCACCGTGCGGGTCATCAGCGCACGCATGGACTACTGGCCGCCGGGCCGGGACGCGGTCGCCGTCCTGCGCGACCCGGCACGCGGCTATGTCTCCCGCTACGCCCTCGGGCGCGACTATCACAAGCTGCTGCGCAAGCGGCTGGCGCGGCTGGTGGAGCGGGTGAGGGAAGCGGCCGGCGGGTTCGGCGCGCGGGTGTTCGTGGACAGCGCTCCGGTCCTGGAGAAGGCCCTGGCCGAGCAGGCGGGACTGGGCTGGATCGGCAAGCACAGCAATCTCATCCACCCCCGGGCGGGCTCCTGGTTCTTCCTCGGGGAGATCTACACCGACCTGCCGCTGCCGGTGGACGACGCCCCCACGGGCAACCACTGCGGCACCTGCGCCGCCTGTATCGACGCCTGCCCCACCCGCGCCATCGTCGCGCCCTACCAGGTGGATGCCCGGCTGTGCATCTCCTACCTCACCATCGAGCTGCACGGGCCCATTCCGCCGGCGCTCCGCCCGCTGCTGGGCAACCGCATCTACGGCTGCGACGACTGCCAGCTGGTGTGCCCCTGGAACCGCTTCGCCCGCCTCACCGGCGAGGGCGACTTCGCCCCCCGCAACGACCTGGACGCGCCGGAGCTGACGGCGCTGCTGGGCTGGGAGGAGACGGAATTCCTGCGCCGCACCGAGGGCTCGCCCATCCGCCGCATCGGCCATGAGCGCTGGCTGCGCAACGTGGCGGTGGCCCTGGGCAACGGAGCGGCCACCCCGGCGGCGCTCGCCGCCCTGCGGGCGCGGCTCGCCCACCCCTCGGTGCTGGTGCGCGAGCATGTGCAGTGGGCGCTGGAGCGGCTCGACCGGGCCGCCGCCGCGGCGGGGCCCGCCGGGGGCGGCGGCCCGGGTCCATGACACCGCGACCGCGCCCGGCCGGCGCAACTCCCGGACCAGGGGCGTCCGGGGCTACTCCGCGTCCGCGGCGGCCCCGTCGCGAAACGCCGGCGGGGGCTCGGGGGCGCGGATGAAGTGCTCGCGGTAGTAGCGCAGCTCGGCGATGGATTCGCGGATGTCGTCCAGGGCGCGGTGGGTATTGGCCTTGCTGAACCCGTCCAGCAGCCAGGGCGACCAGCGCCGCACCAGCTCCTTGAAGGTGCTCACGTCCAGGTTGCGGTAGTGGAAGTACTGCTCCAGCTTCGGCATGTGGCGGGCCATGAAGCGGCGGTCCTGGCAGATGGAGTTCCCGCACATGGGGGACTTGCGCTGCGGCACGTGGCGCATCAGGAACTCCAGCGTCTGCTCCACCGCGTCGAGCTCGTCCAGGCGGCTGGCGCGGACCCGCTCCACCAGGCCGCTCACGGTGTGGGTGCGGGTGTTCCACTCGTCCATTCCCGCCAGCGCCGCGTCACTCTGGTGGATGGCCAGCACCGGGCCCTCGGCCACCACGTTCAGCTCCTTGTCGGTCACGATGGTGGCGATCTCGATCACCACGTCGCGATCGGGATCGAGCCCGGTCATCTCCATGTCGACCCAGACCAGGTTCTCGGGATTGGGCTTGATCATCCGGAAACTCCCACTGAAAGCCGTTGCGGAACATCCCCCCGACATCGGCGGGGGCGCCTGCGCCGATGGGCGCGCGACGCGGCGGCCGGGCACCGCTTGCGGGCGTCACGGCCCTGCGCCATGATGTGAACGATGAATGCATTTACGCTGCTGTTCATCCTGCTGGTGCTGCTGGAGGCCGCCATCCGGGCGTGGCTGGCGCGGCGCCAGGCCGGCTGTGTCGCCCGTCACCGCGCCGAAGTCCCGGCACCCTTCCGCGACCACATCCCGCTCCCGGCCCACCAGAAGGCGGCTGACTATACCATAGCCCGGATGCGCCTCGGGCTCATCGACCTGGCCGTGGGCAGCCTGCTGCTCGTGGCCTGGACCCTGGGCGGCGGACTGGAGCTGCTCGATCGCGGCTGGCGCGCCCTGGAGCTCGGCCCGGTCGCCACCGGCACCGGCTTCCTGCTCAGCGGGGTGCTGCTGATGGGGCTGCTGGAGCTGCCCCTGTCCGCCTGGCGCACCTTCGGCATCGAGCAGCGCTTCGGCTTCAACCGCACCACGCCGGCCCTGTTCCTGGCCGACGCCCTGAAGAGCGCCCTGCTGCTGCTCCTGCTGGGCGGACCGCTGGCCTGGCTGGTGATGGCCATCATGCACGGCGCCGGGGCGACCTGGTGGCTCTGGGTGTGGGGGGTATGGGTGGCCTTCAACCTGTTCCTGGCCTGGGCCTTCCCCACCTTCATCGCCCCGCTCTTCAACCGCTTCCGGCCGCTCGCGGACGAGGCGCTGCGCCGCCGCATCGAGGCGCTTCTGGAGCGCTGCGGCTTCGCCAGCCGGGGCATCTTCATCATGGACGGCTCACGCCGCTCCAGCCACGGCAACGCCTACTTCACCGGGCTCGGGCGCAGCAAGCGCGTGGTCTTCTTCGACACGCTCATCGAGTGCCTGGAGCCGGCCGAGGTGGAGGCGGTGCTGGCCCATGAGCTGGGCCATTTCCGCCGCCGGCACGTCCTCAAGCGCATGGTCTTCAGCAGCCTGCTGAGCCTGGCGGGGCTGGCGCTGCTGGGCTGGCTGACGCAACAGCCCGGCTTCTACACGGGGCTCGGGCTGACGCAACCCTCTCCCCACGCCGCCCTGATGCTGTTCCTGCTGGTGGCCCCGCTGCTCGGACTGGCAATCCAGCCGCTGGCCGCCGCGGTCATGCGCCGCCACGAATTCGAGGCCGACGACTTCGCCGCCCGGGAGGCGGGCCCCGAGCCCCTGATCCGGGCCCTGGTGAAGCTCTACCGCGACAACGCCAGCACCCTGACCCCCGATCCCCTCTACTCGGCCTTCCATGACAGCCATCCCCCCGCCCCCGTGCGCATCGCCCATTTGTCTAGTAAAATACTTGGTTAAAGCCTGTCGACGACCCGGAGGTCTCCCATGTTCCGTACCCCGATTGCCGCTCTTGCCCTGCTGCTGGCAGCCGCTCCGGCGCTGGCGGCCGACGGCCGGGCGCTGCACGACGAGAACTGCCTGAGCTGTCACGCCTCCCTCACCGGCGGCGACCCGAACACCCTCTACACCCGTCCGGACCACAAGGTCACCTCCCTGGACGGGCTGCGCAAGCAGGTCCACCGCTGCGAGCTGAGCCTGGGGCTGACCTGGTTCGACGACGAGGTGGACGCGGTGACCGAGTATCTCAACCGCAATTTCTACAAGTTCAACTGAACCCGACCCGACCACAACCACGTGAACCCGCCATGACCGAATTGACCCGCAAACGCTGCCTGCCCTGTGAAGGGGGCGTGGATCCGCTGACTCTCGACCAGTCCCGCGAGCTCCTCGCCCAGGTGCCGGGCTGGACCCTGAGCGAGGACGGCAGGGAGCTGAGCCACACCTACAAGTTCAGGAACTACTACGAGACCATGGCCTTCGTGAACGCCATCGCCTGGATGGCCCACCGCGAGGACCACCACCCCGACCTGGAGGTGGGCTACAACCGCTGCCGGGTGCGCTACAGCACCCACGCCATCGGCGGGCTGTCGGAGAACGACTTCATCTGCGCGGCCAAGGTGGAGGCCCTGCTGGCGGATCCCGAGACCGCCTCGCTCAACTGCGCGATCTGAGTGACGGGTGACGGGTGACGGGTGACGGGTGAGCCGGAGGTTGCCGTTGTCGCCTTCACCCATCACACTTCACCCGTCACCGCGGCTGCAGACCGCCACACCGCATCCTGCCTCCCTGTTATCCTTCCACCCGTCCCGGTGATCCACATTTGAGCGCAGCGAAATCCGCCCCATGGCCAAACGCAGGCTGACCCGGCGCCAGTCCTGGCGTATCGAGAAAATCCAGCAGGAGCGTCAGGCGCGGGCACAGCGCCGGGAGGCCCATGTGGAGACGCTGCTGGAGGATGAGCACCTGGGCCCGGAACAGGAGGGTCGGGTGATCGCCAGCTACGGCGCCAGCGTCGACGTGGAGGACCCCGCGGGCGGCCTGCACCGCTGCCATCTGCGCCAGCACCTGGGCACCCCGGTCTGCGGCGATCATGTCGCCTGGCAGGCGGGCAGCCGCGGCAACGGCGTGGTGGTCGCCATCCGGCCCCGCCGCAGCGCGCTGATCCGCGAAATGCCCGATGGCGGCGAACGCCCCATCGCCGCCAACCTCGACCGGCTCGGGGTGGTGATCGCCACCCGGCCGACAACGCCGATGGGGCTCATCGACCGCTACCTGGTGGCCGCCGAGCACCTCGGCATCCACCCCTTCCTGGTGCTCAACAAGATCGACCTGCTGGAGCCCGACGCGCTGACGGAGCTCGAGGAGAGCCTCGCCGTCTATCCCCGCATCGGCTACGAGCTGATTCCCGCCAGCACCGTGACCGCCCATGGGCTGGATGCCCTGCGCGCGGCCCTGGGCGGACACACCAGCGTACTGGTGGGGCAGTCGGGGGTGGGCAAGTCGTCCCTGATCAACTGCCTCATCCCCTCGGTGGAGGCGCCTACCGCCGCGCTGTCCGAGGCCACCGGCAAGGGCATGCACACCACCACCACCGCCCGCCTCTATCACCTCCCCGGCGACGGCAGCCTCATCGACTCCCCCGGGGTCCGCGAGTTCGCGCTCGGGCATATCCCCGCCGCGGAGGTGGGGCCGGCGTTCATCGAATTCCGGCCCTTTCTCGGCCACTGCCGCTTCCGCGACTGCGCCCACCGCGACGAACCCGGCTGCGCCCTGCGCGGCGCCGTGGACAGCGACGCCATCGATCCGCGGCGCCTGGCGAGCTATCACCGCATCGTCGCCTCCCTCGCCGGGTGAGAGCCGGGGCAGTGCAGATTGAGGCCGCACCGGGGGCAAAACACGGGTTTCTTACAACGGACCCCGATTTCCGATAAAATTGAATGTCTTTGTGTTCCCCTGGAGTCCTGGTGACTGACGCCCCCCTGCCCCCGCTCATCGAGCCCGAGGCACTGGAAGCCCTGCTCGGCCGCGACGATCTGCTCATCGTCGACCTGAGCCGCAGCGATGTCCACGCCCGCGCCCACGTGCCGGGCGCCGTCCACCTGGAGTACGGACGCCTCGTGCTGGGCGCGCCCCCCGCACCGGGGCGGCTGCCCAACCCCGGGCGCCTGCGGCAGGTGCTGGGTGAAATCGGCGTCTCCCCGGAACGACCGCTGGTGGTCTACGACGACGAGGGCGGCGGCAAGGCCTGCCGCCTGCTGTGGACCCTGTCGCTGTTCGGCCTCGGCGGCAGCCTGCTGAACGGCGGACTGCACGCCTGGGCCAACGAGGAGCACCCCCTGGAGCAGGCCCGCAACACGCCTGCGCCCACCACCATAGACACCCCGTTCGATCCGTCCCCGGCAGTGGAGGCCGATTACCTGCTGGCCCGCCTCGGCGACCCGGAGCTGGCGCTGCTCGATGCCCGCAGCGCCGAGGAATTCAGCGGCGAGCGGCGCTACGCCATGCGCGGCGGACACATCCCGGGGGCGGTGAACCTGGACTGGCAGGCCAGCCTCGACCCGGACCGCAACCTGCGGCTGCGGCCCGAGTCCGAGCTGCGCGCGTTGCTCACGGGGCGGCACATCACCCCGGAACGGGAAGTGGTCTGCTACTGCCAGACCCACCACCGCTCCTCCCACAGCTGGTACGTGCTCAAGCTGCTGGGCTACCCGCGGGTGAAGGGCTATCCCGGCTCCTGGGCCGAGTGGGGCAACCGCCTGGACACGCCGGTGGAGGAGTGAAGCCTGGTGCTTGATCGCCTGCTCTGCCTGCCGCAGCACCTGCTGCCCCAGCACGCCCTGTCCCGGCTCGTCGGCCGGCTGGCCGAGTCCCGCAATCCCTGGGTCAAGGACCGCTTCATCGGCTGGTTCGCGCGCCGCTACGGCGTCGATCTCGGCGAGGCGGCGCAACCGGATCCGCGCGCCTATCCCGATTTCAACAGCTTCTTCACCCGCGCGCTGCGTCCCGGCGCCCGGCCACTGCCGGAGCCGCCCGGGGCGGTGGCCTGCCCGGTGGACGGGGCGGTGAGCCAGGCCGGCGCGGCAACCGGCGGCCGGCTGCTGCAGGCCAAGGGGCACGACTACACCGTGGCGGCGCTGCTGGGCGGGGACCCGCGGCTGGCCGCGCCCTTCCTTGGCGGCAGCTTCGCCACCCTCTACCTGTCGCCGCGGGACTACCACCGCATCCACATGCCCCTGGACGGGCGCCTGGTCACCATGCTGCACATCCCCGGGCGCCTGTTCTCGGTGAATCCGCTGACCGCCCGCGGCGTGCCGCGGCTGTTCGCCCGCAACGAGCGGGTGGTCACCCTGTTCGACACCGCCGCCGGCCCCATGGCGGTGGTGCTGGTGGGGGCGGTCATCGTGGCGAGCATCGAGACAGTCTGGGCCGGGATCATCACCCCGCCCAGCAGGCGGGAAATCCGCCGCTGGGACTACCCGCCCGGCGAAGTGAAGCTCGCCCGCGGCGCCGAGCTGGGCCGTTTCCGCCTCGGTTCCACCGTGATTGTCCTGTTCGGTCCGGGCGCGGTGGCACTCGAATCCAACCTGGCCTCCGGCGCCGAGGTCCGCATGGGCCAGCCGCTGGGCTGGCTGTCCGGCGCTGGCGATGACGCCTGAGCCGCCCATTCTGTCTGTTCAATCCCGAGAGGTTCAGCACGTGATCAAGAGCCTGTTTCCCGAACTGTCCATCCGCGGCAAGCGCCTCCTGCCCGTTATCCAGGGCGGCATGGGCGTGGGTGTCTCCGCCCATCGGCTGGCCGGTACGGTGGCACGCGAGGGCGCGGTGGGCACCATCGCCAGCATCGACCTGCGCTGCCTGCATGCGGACCTGATGGAACGCACCCGCCGCTCCCGTGACGCGAAACTGATCGATGCGGCCAACCTGGAGGCCCTGGACCGGGAGATCCGCACCGCCCGCGCCATCGCCGGTCCCGAGGGCTTCATCGCCGTGAACGTGATGAAGGCCGTGGACAAGCACGCCGACCTGGTGCGCCAGGCCTGCGAGAGCGGTGCCGACGCCATCGTCATGGGCGCGGGCCTGCCCTTCGACCTGCCCGACCTGGTGGCCGGACACGAGGACGTGGCGCTGATTCCGATCCTCTCCGAGGAGCGCGGCGTGCGCGCGGTGCTGAAGAAGTGGATGCGCAAGGGCCTGCTGCCCGATGCCATCATCATCGAGCACCCCCGCTACGCCGGCGGCCACCTGGGCGCGACGCGCATCGACGAGGTGGCCAGTCCGCGCTTCGATTTCGGGCGGGTGTTCGACGAGGCGCGGAAGATGTTCACCGATCTGGGCCTGGCCATGGATCGCATCCCCCTCATCGCGGCCGGCGGCGTCAACTCCTTCGAGCGCATCCGCGAGATATTCAACTGGGGCGGCAGCGGCGTCCAGCTGGGCACCCCCTTCGCGGTCACCGAGGAGGGCGACGCCCACATCAACTTCAAGCGCATCCTGGCCGAGGCGCTGCCCCAGCAGGTCGTCACCTTCATGAGCGCCGCCGGCCTGCCGGCCCGTGCCGTGCTCACGCCGTGGCTGGAGAAGTACCTGAACCGCGAGGAGAAGGTGCGCGCCCGGGCGACGGCCGAGCGGGCCAGCTGCGCCGGCCATTTCGAGTGCCTGAGCCACTGCGGCCTCAAGGACGGCAACCCCAGGGCGGGACAGTTCTGCATCGAGCGGCAGCTGGCCGCGGCGGTGGAGGGCAACGTGGAGAAGGGGCTGTTCTTCCGCGGCTCCGAGCCGCTGCCCTTCGGCCCCGACATCCGCCCGGTGCGGGATCTGCTGGAGTACCTGCTGACGGGGCTGCGTCCCGCCGGGCACCACCCCGCGTAGAAAAATACCGCTGAAAAGACCTTCGGACCACGAAGGCACGAAGGTCACGAAGGTCACGAAGGTCACGAAGTGGAATTGGATGACGGGTGATGAGTGAGGGACAGGACGACGTCTTCCCCATCACCCATCACCCATCACCCATCACCCGTCACCCGTCACCCGTCACCACCCACAACTCTGGGAACCGGCAACTGCTGACCGCTACCTGCATCATCTGTTATCCGCTCCCCGCCCCGCGGGATTCCATCAGGCCCGCTCCACTGGGAACGCCAGGACCTCGTCGATGTGGCCGGCGCCGAGCGCCAGCATCACCAGCCGGTCGAAGCCCAGCGCCACCCCGGCGCAGGGCGGCAGGCCCGCCTCCAGCGCCTCCAGCAGGCGTCCGTCCAGGGGCACGGCGGGCAGGCCCATGGCCACCCGCCGCTCCAGGTCGGCCCGGAACCGCCCGGCCTGCTCCCGGCCGTCGGTGAGTTCGTGGTAGCCGTTGGCCAGCTCCACCCCCTCCACGAACACCTCGAAACGCTCCGCCAGCGGCGGCTCGCCCGGGCGGATCCGGGCCAGGGCCGCCTGGCTGGCCGGAAAATCGTGCAGGAAGGTGGGGCGCCCCCGGCCCAGCGCCGGCTGCACCCGGTGGGAGAGCAGCAGGCCCAGCCAGCCGTCGCGGTCCTCCGCCGCCAGGCCGCAGCCGGCGCCGAGCTCGCCCGCCGCCCGGCGCAGGGTGCTCACCTCGTCCCGGTGGGGGTCCACCCCGGCATGGCGGCCGAACGCCTCGGCATAGGTGAGCCGCTCCGCCGCCGGGGCTCCGAGCAGCGTCCGCAGCAGGGCGTCCACCTCGTCCATCAGCCCATGGTGGTCGAAGCCGGGGCGGTACCACTCCAGCAGGGTGAACTCGGGATTGTGGTGGCGCCCCACCTCGTCGTCGCGGAACACCCGCGCCAGCTGGTAGACGGGACCGCTGCCGGCCGCCAGCAGCCGCTTCATGGCGAACTCGGGCGAGGTCTGCAGGTAGAGGGTGCGGCCGTCGGGGGAGCCCGGACCGTGCAGCCGCGTGGCGAGGCTCGCCAGGTGGGGATCGGTGACCGGTGCGGCGGCCAGCGCCGGGGTCTCCACCTCCAGCACGCCGCGCGCCGCGAAAAAGGCGCGGGTGCGGGCGAGCAGCTCGGCGCGCCCGCGCAGGGCCTCGAGGCTGGCGCTGGGTCTCCAGTTCATGGGGCGGGCGCCCGGGGCGGGACTCGGTCCCGCCCCGGTTTGCCGGAGGCTCCTACTCTTCCTTGGCGCGCGAGACGTACTCGCCGGTGCGGGTGTCGATCCTGAGCAGCTCGCCGATCTGCACGAACAGCGGCACGCGGACCACGGCCCCGCTCTCCAGGGTCGCCGGCTTGCCGCCCCCGCCGGAGGTGTCGCCCTTGAGACCGGGATCGGTCTCGGTCACCTTCATCACCACGAAGTTGGGCGGGGTCACAGACAGGGGCGCGTCGTTGTAGAGGGTCACGGTGCAGACATCCTGCTCCTTGAGCCACTTGGCCGCATCGCCCACCGCATCGGGCGCGGCGGCATACTGCTCGAAGGTGTCGGGCACCATGAAGTGGTAGAACTCGCCGTCGTAGTAGAGGTACTGCATCTCCACGTCCACCACGTCGGCGCCCTCCAGGGTTTCGCCCGACTTGTAGGTGCGCTCCCAGATCCGCCCGGTCTTGAGGTTGCGCAGCTTGACGCGGGTGAAGGCCTGGCCCTTGCCCGGCTTCACGAACTCGCACTCGGCGATGGCGCAGGGTTCGCCGTCCACCATCAGCTTCAGGCCGTTCTTGAACTCGTTGGTGCTGTAAGTCGCCATAGTTCGGAGCTACTCGATAGGTTGTCGAATGAATGCGGGTGTCCGGCCGGACGCCGGCGGCAGGAAGTGAAAAGGCTGGGCGGAACCGCTAAGATTCGCCCACTTCCTCGCCACAGCCCGGCCCGGCCTGTCAAAAAATTCCGCCAATGATACCGCGAACCCGTCCCGCTTGGCAGACCGGCGGCTGGCAACAGCAGCTGGCGGAGGCCCTCGGCGACCCGGAGGAACTGATCCGGCGCCTCGCCCTCGACCCGGGGCTGCTGCCGGCGGCCAGGGCCGCCGCCACCGCCTTCGGACTCAAGGTGCCCGAAGCCTACCTGGGCCGCATCCGCCCGGGCGACCCCCATGACCCGCTGCTGCGCCAGGTGCTGCCCCTCGGCGCCGAGCTGGAACCGGCGGCCGGCTACGTGGCCGATCCGCTCGGGGAGAACAAGGCCATGCCCGTACCGGGGCTGCTGCACAAGTACCGGGGGCGGGCCCTGCTGGTGGTCACCGGCGCCTGCCCGATCCACTGCCGCTACTGCTTCCGCCGCCACTTTCCCTACGCCGAGGCCAACCCTTCACGCCAGGAATGGTCGACCGCCATCCACTGGCTCGGCATGAATCCGGAGGTACACGAGGTGCTGCTCAGCGGCGGCGATCCCCTCTCCCTGCCCGACCCGAAGCTCGCCATGCTGGCACGGCGGCTCGCCGCCATCCCCCACCTGCGGCGGCTGCGCATCCATACGCGCATGCCGGTGGTGGTCCCGGACCGGGTGACCGCCGAGCTGATCGCCTGGTTCACCGGAACCCGCCTGCAGCCGATCATGGTCCTGCACTGCAACCACCCGCGCGAGCTCGATGCCGGGGTGAGCGCGGCTCTCGGCCGGCTGCGCGAAGCCGGGGTCACGCTGCTCAACCAGGCGGTGCTCCTGCGGGGCGTGAACGACGCGACCGACACCCTGGCGGAGCTGAGCGAAGCCCTCTTTGCCGCCGGCGTCCTGCCCTACTACCTCCACCTGCTCGACCCGGTGGCGGGCGCGGCCCACTTCGAGGTGCCGGTGGACAGGGCCCGGCAACTGCACACCGGGATCCGTGATCGGCTGCCCGGTTACCTCGTGCCGCGCCTGGTGGTCGAGCGCCCGGACGCCCCCGCGAAGCTGCCGCTCTGAACCCCTCCCGCACGGGCACCGGACCCGGCGGGAGATGTTTCCTGTGCGTGCCTGATTCACAGAGTTGCGGCCACCGGCCGCTATAATCGGATGGATACGGTCAGGCAGGAGCGGGCATGGACGGCAGGAACGGACCCATCGGGCTGTGGACACCCGGGACCGACGGCGGGACCGGCGTCGACCTCGGGCGTCGCAGCCTTCAGACGTGGCTGGAGTCACTCCCGCTGAGCGACGCCGGCGCATCGGCAGGACCCCTGGTGGCGCGGCTCGCGGGCATCAACCGGCAACGGGCCGAGGCCCGGGAACGGTTCGACGCCCTCGAGCTGCTGCGGCCCGTTGCCCAGGAAATCGCCGCCACCCTGCAGGCGGACTCGCTGCGGCCTTCCGCCCGCGGCATACCCCTTCCCGAGGCCCAGGCGCTCCAGCGCGAGCTCAGCGACGGCTACAAGCTGGTGGCCGAAGCCCAGGCCGGCAGCCGTTCACTGTTCCAGGATCGGATCCTGGTGCCGACCGCCCTCCAACGCGCCCTGTATCACCTGAGCGAGCGGCTGACCTGCGCCTGGAGACGCTATGATCGCCTCCCCGCGCGAACCTGGCTCGATATCCACCGCATCTATGACTACGCCACCCGGGAAGGTCACGCGGCAACCAGGATCAAGGACGCAATGGTCCCCGGAACCGGCGAGACCAGCATCGAGGACACCTACAAGCGCATCCTGCTGCTGGCGCTCGCCAACCCCTATGCCCTGCGGCCCCAGACGCTGGAACGGCTCCAGCAACAGCTCTGGCTATGGTCTGACTCGGCCCGGATCCAGGGTCCCTACGGGCGCGACGGCCTGTTCCAGATCACGCTGGGGCTGGACCTGCCGCCCACCCACCGCTACACGGACCCCCAGCCCGGGGAGGACACCCGCATACTCGACACCACGGAGCTGGTGCAGCGGCTGGAGCGCCTGCTCTCCCAGGGCGAGCACACCGCCTCGCCCCAGCCCCTCTCCGGAACCACGCTGCGGCACCTCATCCATGCCTGGGGTGAACAGCCGGTGCGGAGATTCCCGCGGGCGGAACGGGTGCTGCGGCTGGAGGTGGTGCTCGGCCTGAGCACGACCCATGGTCTGCTGGAGCGCCAGGAGACGCAGGGACGCGGTCGCGGCGCGGGGACCGGTTCCGGGGGTGCGGGCAACCCGGTCCTGCGGCGCAGCGAAATCCCCGTCCGCAGCGGTGACGGCCAGCCCACCGGCACCGCGGGCCGTATCTGTTCCACCCTGGATGTCAGCCTCGGCGGCTACTGTCTGCGCTGGGAGGGTGATCGCCCACCCGGCCTGCAGGTAGGCGAAGTGGTCGCCCTGAGCCGCCCCGACAACCCGGTCCTGTCCCGGCGCTGGTACGTGGGCGTGGTGCGCTGGTTGCAGCAATCCCGGGACGGGGCGCTGGCGGTCGGGGTGGAACTCCTGGCCCCCGGCGCCCGTCCGCTCGAGCTCAGACGCCTGCGGCAGGGCGAGAATGCCGCCCTGCTCAAGGGGCTGCTGCTGCCCGAACTGCGCAACGTGGGCCAGCCCGCGAGCCTGCTGCTGCCGGGCAGCGGCTACCACGGCGGGGAGCCGATCGAGCTGCGCCGTGAAGGATTCACCATCCGGGTGCGGCTGCACGAAGGCATTGCCGGCAGCGACAGCTATCGACAGTTCACCTTCGAATTTGACGCGGGCCCCCCTGCCGAAGGTGATACCCTCCAGGCGTTCCGCTAACATTGCATTGTTACGGAGGTCCCGGACGTCCGGCCGGACGTGTTCGCCGTGCGGGCAGGCGAGGCAGCAACGCCGGAACGGGGCGTACCGCGTCCGGTTCCGGCATTTCCGGCCGGTCCGAACGATGTCACGAACTACGGCGCAGGGGGCGCAGGGATTGCAACCGATGGAGCCGCGAGCGTGAAGGACACCGAAATCATCCGCCTGCTGGTACTGGTGGACTCCTCCAACGAGGCCGAAGCCCAGGTGAGCGCACTGCGCAACGCCGGCATGGCGGTGCGCGCCACCCAGATTACCGATCGGGCGGGGCTGGTGGAGGCTCTCGAGCAGCAGCGCTGGGAGCTGGTTCTGGCCCGCGAGGCGGTGGGTGACACCGGTGTCGACGAAGTGCTCGAGCTGCTGGAGTCGCGCCAGAAGGACATCCCGCTGATATTGCTCGTGGACGACCCCAGCGAGCTGACCCTGGTCCAGTCGCTGCAGGCCGGGGCCGCCTATGCCCTGTCGCCGGCCCAGAACCAGCTGCTGGCCCTGGTGGTGGAGCGGGAGATGAACGCCCTGGACGAGCGCCGCGAACATCGCCGTTGCCGCGCGGCGCTGCGTGACAGCGAGAAGCGCTGCCGCAGCCTGCTGGAGAACTCCCGCGACGCCATCGCCTATATCCACGACGGCATCCATCTCTACGCCAACCCCGTCTATCGGCAGCTGTTCGGCTACGACGGCGGGGAGGACCTGGAAGGCATGCCGATGATGGACCTGGTGGCGGGGCAGGACCAGGCCCGGTTCAAGGAGTTTCTACGCGCCCACGCCCGCGAGGGGCGCCACGGCCAGCGCTTCGAGTACCGCGGCGCAGGCGCCGATGGTGCCGAGTTCGACGCCGTCATGGACTTTTCGGAAGCCGCCATCGACGGTGAACCCTGCACCCAGGTCATCGTCCGCCCGCGTGCGGAGCACGCCGGCGCCGATACCCATCTGCACGAGATACGGCGCCAGGATCTGGTTACCGGGCTGTTCAACCGCGACGCCTTCCTGGAACTGCTGAACGACGCCATCAGCGCCGCGGCGAAGGGCGCTGCGGATGACGGATTCGTGGTGCAATACCTCGAGGTCGACAATCTCGGCGAAATAGCCCGCAGCATCGGTCTGGCCGGTGTGGACGTCGTGCTCAACGACATCGCGGCACTGCTGCGGCAGACCCTCGACGCGGAGCGCACCGCCCTGGCCCGCTATGCCGACGGCGCCTTCACCTGCCTGCTGCGGGCGGTTCCCCTGGAGCGGGCCCGGGAACAGGCCGAGACACTGGCGCGCAGCATCGGGGAGCAGATCTTCGATGTCACCGGCCGTTCGGTACAGGTGAGCGTGAGCATCGGGCTCGCTCCCGTGGGCGACAACGTCTGCACCGCCCAGGAGGCCCTGGACCAGGCCCATAACGCCTGCGTGGCTGCCGCCGGCAGAAGCGGCGGCAGCCATGTGAACGTCTACCGGCAGCGGATGGAGGACGGTGCGGACGGGGTGGACGAAACGCTGGGCGCCCGGCTGCGGGAGGCCCTGGAACAGGATGCCTATGCCCTGGTGTTCCAGCCCATCGTCAACCTGCACGGCGAGGCGCGGGAGTACTACGAGGTACTGCTGCGCCTGAGCAGCGATGACGGCAACCTGATTCCGGCGGGCAAGTTCCTGCCGGTGGCCGAGCGCATCGGCCTGATGACCGATCTTGATCGCTGGGTCATGAGGCGCGCGATCCGGGTGCTTGCCGAGCAGCACCGCTCCGGTTTCAGGACGGCCTTTTTCATCATCCTCTCCCAGGCGACCATCCTGGACGAGACGTTCCCCGCCTGGCTGGGCCAGGCGCTCAAGGATGCCCACCTCGGCGGCGACGCGCTGGTGTTCCAGATCGGCACCGGGATCGCCGCCGATTACCTCAAGCCGGTGCTGCGACTCGCCGAACAGCTGCGGGAACTCCACTGCCGGATCACGCTCACCCAGTTCGGCACCGGCCTGAACCCCTTCGGACTGCTCAAGCACCTGGACGTCGAATTCCTCAAGCTCGCCCCCTCCTTCATCGCCAACCTCACCCGCTCCCGGGAAAACCAGCAAACCCTGGAGAGCCTGGTGGAAGAGGCCCATGGCCACGGCAAGCTGGTGATCGCGCCCCAGGTGGAGGAAGCCTCCAGCATCGCCATGTTGTGGCAGAACGGCATCGACTTCACCCAGGGCTACTTCCTGCAGGAACCGAGCCAGTGGCTCGCCTACGACTTTCACGGGGATAGCGGGTAATCAGTCGCCAGTCGCCGGTACGTAGGGCCGGATTCATCCGGCCAGGCAACAGACATTCCGACCGGCCTTGTTGTGCAGATTAATCTACACCTACGCGCTGGCTGCCGGCGACTGGCCACTGCCTCAGTCCAGCACGTGCGACACCAGGCCGTCGGCGAGCTTGGGCTCGAACCAGGTGGACTTGGGCGGCATGACCCGGCCGCTGTCGGCCACGGCCATCAGGTCCTCCATGGAGGTGGGATAGAGGGAGAAGGCGGCCGCCATCTCGCCGCTGTCCACCCGCGCCATGAGCCCCTCCAGCCCCCGGCTGCCGCCCACGAAGTCGATGCGCGGGTCCCGGCGCAGGTCCACGATCCCCAGCAGCGGCTCCAGCACCCGGTCGGTCAGCAGGCTCACGTCGAGGCGGCCCACCGGATCCGCGGCCGGGATGCAGGCGGGATCGAGGGTGAGACGGTACCAGCGCGCCGCCAGGTAGAGGCCGAACTCCCCCCGCGCGGACGGACGCACGGGTTCCGGCTCCTGCTCCACCCGGAACTCCGCCGCCAGGCTCTCCAGGAACGTCTCCGGGCGCATGCCGTTGAGATCGCGCACCACGCGGTTGTAGTCGAGGATGCACATCTGGTCATGGGGGAAGAGCACGGCCAGGAAATAGTTGTAGCTCTCCTCTCCCGCGTGGGCGGGATTCGCCGCCTTCCGGTTCGCGGCCACCCGCGCGGCGGCGGCCGAACGGTGGTGGCCGTCGGCGATGTAGAGCGACTGCATGGCCTCGAAGGCGGAGCTCAGGGCGGCGGTCACCTCCGGGTCGCGGATCACCCACAGGGTGTGCACCACGCTGTCGTCGGCCGTTACCCCGAATTCGGGCGCCTCGGCGGTCACCCCCGCCAGCAGCTCGGCCACCGCCGCGTCCTGGCGGTAGGTGAGCAGGACCGGTCCGGTCTGGGCGTGCAGCGCCTCGATCTGGCGCACCCGGTCATCCTCCTTGTCCGGGCGGGTGAACTCGTGCCGGCGGATGCGGCCCGATTCGTAGGCCGCCACCGAGGCCACCGCCACCAGGCCGGTCTGCGTCTGCGCGCCCCGGGTCAGCCGGTAGGCGCAGTAGCGGGGCTGGGTATCACGGTGCAGGATCCCCTCGGCGACCATGCGCTCCAGGTTCTCCGCCGCCTTGGCGTAGACTTCGGGGGCGTGGGGATCGGTACCCTCCGGCAGATCGATCTCGGCCCGGGAGATATGCAGGAAGCTCCATGGCCGCCCGGCGGCGCGGGCCCGCGCCTCCACCGCGGTCACCACGTCATAGGGAGGAGCGATGACCGCGGCGGCCTGCTCGGGCAGGGGGCGCAGTCCGGTGAAGGGGCGAATCAAAGCCATCGTTGTCTCATCCATGTCAGCAGGGGTAATGACCGCGTCACTCGGTGGCGTCGGATTCCAGGCGGTCGACCCGCTGGAATCCGCGGGGCAGCTTGTTGCCGCGACGCCCCCGTTCGCCCCGGTAGTGCTCCAGGTCGGCGGGTTTCAGGGTGAGGTGGCGCTTGCCGGCGTGGATGGTGAGGCGTCCACCCGGCGGGATCACCGCCAGTCCCACCACGTACTCCTCCCGCGCCGCCACCCTGGCGCCCGGGATGCTCATGATCCTGTTGCCCTTGCCCCGGGCCAGCCGCGGCAGATCCTCCACCGGGAAGACCAGCAGCCGGCCGTTGTTGGAGACAGCCGCCAGCAGGTCCTGCGCCGGGTCAGCGACCTGCCGCGGCGGCAGCACGCGGGCGCCCTTGGGCAGGTTGAGGATGGCCTTGCCGGCCTTGTTCTTGGCGATCAGCTCACCCAGCTCGGTGACGAAGCCGTAGCCGGCGTCGGAAGCCATGAGGTAGAGATCCTTCGGCTCGCCCATGTAGACGCCGACGAAGGCGGCCCCGTCCGGCGGGCTTAGACGGCCGGTGAGCGGCTCGCCCTGCCCCCGCGCCGAGGGCAGGGTGTGGGCCGGCAGGGAGTAGCTGCGACCGCTGGCGTCCAGGAACACCGCCGGCTGGTTGCTGCGGCCGCAGGCGGCGGCCAGGAAGCTGTCGCCGGCCTTGTAGCTGAGCCCCGCCGGATCCAGGTCGTGGCCCTTGCCCGCGCGCACCCAGCCCTTCTCCGAGAGCACCACCGTGACCGGCTCGGCCCCCACCAGGGTGGTCTCGTCGATGGCCTGGGCCGCGGCCCGGGCCACGATGGGCGAACGGCGCCCGTCGCCGTACTTCTCCGCGTCGGCCAGCAGCTCGTCGCGGATGAGCGCCTTGAGCAGGTCATGGGAGCCGAGCGTCTGCTCCAGGGACTGGCGCTCGCTGTCGAGCGCCTCCTGCTCGCCGCGGATCTTCATCTCCTCGAGCCGGGCCAGGTGGCGCAGCTTCAGCTCCAGGATCGCCTCGGCCTGGATGTCGGTGAGGCCGAACCGCTCCATCAGCACCGGCTTCGGCTCCTCCTCGTGGCGGATGATGGCGATCACCTCGTCGATGTTCAGATAGGCCGCCAGCAGGCCGTCGAGGATGTGCAGCCGGGCCAGCACCTTCTCCAGCCGGTGCTGGAGGCGCCGGGTGACGGTCTGGATGCGGAATTCCAGCCACTCGCCCAGCAGGTCGCGCAGGTTCTTCACCTGGGGCCGGCCGTTCAGCCCGATGACATTGAGGTTGACCCGGTAGCTGCGCTCGAGATCGGTGGTGGCGAACAGGTGCCCCATGAGCGCCTCGACGTCGATGCGGTTGGAGCGCGGGATGATCACCAGCCGGGTGGGATTCTCGTGGTCCGACTCGTCGCGCAGATCCGCCACCATGGGCAGCTTCTTGGCGTTCATCTGCTGGGCGATCTGCTCCAGCACCCGGGCCCCGGAGACCTGGTGCGGCAGCGCGGTGATGAGGATGTCGCCGTTCTCCCGCTCCCAGCGGGCGCGCATGCGCAGGCTGCCGCTGCCGGTCTCGTAGATCTTCTGCAACTCCTCGCGGGGGGTGATGATCTCCGCCTCCACCGGGTAGTCGGGCCCCTGGATGTGCTCGCAGAGGTCCCACACCGAGGCGCCCGGATCCTCGAGCAGGCGGATGCAGGCGGCGACCACCTCGCGCAGGTTGTGGGGCGGGATGTCGGTGGCCATGCCCACGGCGATGCCGGTGGTGCCGTTGAGCAGCAGGTGGGGAACCCGGGCGGGAAGCACCAGCGGCTCCTCCAGGGTGCCGTCGAAATTGGGCCCCCAGTCCACGGTCCCCTGCCCCGCCTCGGCCAGCAGCAGATCGGCGAACGGGGCCAGCCGCGCCTCGGTATAGCGCATGGCGGCGAAGGACTTGGGATCGTCCTGGGAGCCCCAGTTGCCCTGGCCGTCCACCAGCGGGTAGCGGAAGCTGAAGGGCTGGGCCATGAGCACCATGGCCTCGTAGCAGGCCGAGTCACCGTGGGGATGGTACTTGCCCAGCACGTCACCCACGGTGCGGGCGGATTTCTTGTGCTTGGCCCCGCTCCGGAGCCCCAGCTCCGACATGGCGTAGACGATGCGGCGCTGGACCGGTTTCAGGCCGTCCCCGATGTGCGGCAGGGCGCGGTCGAGGATGACGTACATGGAGTAGTCGAGGTAGGCCTTCTCGGTGAAGGCCTTGAGGGGGAGGTGCTCCACGCCCTCGTGGTTGATCTGGATGGAATCGGCCATGGGTGTTGCGTTCCGTCCTCAGCGTGATTGCCGGTCTCCGGCCCGGCCGGGATTCGGCCAGGCCGGACGACCCTTCCCGGCGCGCATCGGCACCGGCGAAAGCGGGCCCAAGTTTACTACGTTGCCGGCGGCGATGCGTGGATCGCTCAAGGGGTGTCCAGGGTGACGCTGACGCGGCGGTTGTTGCGCCCCTTGTTCTCCACCCGGGTCACCGTCACCGGCCCGATCTCGCCGGTGCGGGCCACGTGGGTGCCGCCGCAGGGCTGCAGATCGACCCCGGCCACCTCCACCAGCCGCACCCGCCCCCGGCCCCGCGGCGGCTGCACCGACAGTGTCCGCACCAGTTCGGGCCGGGCATCGAGCTCGGCTGCGTCGATCCAGCGGCTGGTGACCGGGTGATCCGCCGCCACGATGCGGTTCAGTGCCGTGGTGAGCGCCTCCCGGTCCAGCGACTGACCGGGCAGGTCGAAATCGAGCCGCCCGCTGCCGTCGCGGATGGCCCCGCCGGTGACGCCGGCGGGGATGAGGCTGCAGAGCAGGTGCAGGCAGGTATGCATGCGCATGTGCCGGTGGCGGCGCTCCCAGTCGAGCACCGCGGTGACCCGTTCACCGGTGCCCGGCAGCGGAACGCCCGCCTCCGGCAGATGGAGGATGCCGCTCTCGCCGCGGCGGGTATCGGTCACGGCCAGCCGGCTGCCGTCCGCGCGGATCAGCCAGCCCGCATCCCCGGGCTGGCCCCCGCCGCGGGGGTAGAACACCGTGCGGTCGAGCACGATGCCCTCCGTGCCGGCGGCGAGCACGGTCGCCCCGCACTCGCGCAGATAGGCATCCTCCCGGAACAGCTCGATGGTCATGGCCTTCTCCCGGCGTCCCCCGCCGCCCCGTTGGCGGTTCCGGTCACAGCACTTCGGCCAGGTCGCCTTTCTGCTCCAGCCACGCGCGCCGGTCGGAGGAACGGCGCTTGGCCAGCAGCATGTCCATCAGCTCGTCGCTGGCGTCATCGGGCGCCACCGTGAGCTGCACCAGGCGCCGGGTGTCGGGGGAGAGGGTCGTCTCACGCAGTTGCAGGGGGTTCATCTCGCCCAGCCCCTTGAAGCGGGTGACGGCGATCTTCGCATTCCTGCGCTCGGCGCGGATGCGGTCGATCACCCCCTCCTTCTCCGCCTCGTCCAGCGCGTAGTAGACCTCCTTGGCCACGTCGATGCGGTACAGCGGGGGCATGGCGATGTAGACGTGCCCGGCCTCCACCAGCGGCCGGAAGTGGCGCAGGAACAGGGCGCAGAGCAGGGTGGCGATGTGGGCCCCGTCGGAGTCGGCGTCGGCCAGCACGCAGACCTTGCCGTAGCGCAGTCCCTGCAGATCGCCGGAGCCGGGATCCACCCCGATGGCCACGGCGATGTCATGCACCTCCTGGGAGCCGAGCACCTCCTCGGGGTTCACCTCCCAGGTGTTCAGGATCTTGCCCCGCAGCGGCATGATGGCCTGGAACTCGCGGTCCCGGGCCTGCTTGGCCGATCCGCCCGCCGAGTCGCCCTCCACCAGGAACAGCTCGGCCCGCCCCGGGTCCTGGGCCGTGCAATCGGCCAGCTTGCCCGGCAGCGCCGGCCCCTGGGTGACCTTCTTACGCACCACCTTGCGCCCCGCGCGGCTGCGGCGCTGGGCATTGCCGATGGCCAGCTCCGCGATGCGCTCGCCCATCTCGGTGTGCTGGTTGAGCCACAGACTGAAGGCGTCGCGCACCACGCCGGAGACGAACGCGGCGCACTCCCGCGAGGAGAGCCGCTCCTTGGTCTGGCCGGAGAACTGCGGGTCCGCCAGCTTCACCGAGAGGATGTAGGAGACCGAGTCCCAGACGTCCTCCGGCGCGAGCTTGAGCCCCCGCGGCAGCAGGTTGCGGAACTCGCAGAACTCGCGCAGGGCCTCGGTGAGCCCCGTGCGCAGGCCGTTGACGTGGGTTCCGCCCTGGGCGGTGGGGATGAGGTTGACGTAGCTCTCGGTGACCGCCTCGCCGCCCTCGGGCAGCCAGACGACGGCCCAGTCGACCGCCTCGCGCTCGCCCGCCAGGCTGCCCATGAACGGCGCCTCCGGCAGCCGCTCGGACGCCCCGATCTCATCCTCCAGGTAGGCCCGCAGGCCATCCTCGTAGCACCACTCCTCGCGCTCTCCCGCCGCCTCGTCGCGGAAGGTCACGGTCAGTCCCGGGCACAGCACCGCCTTGGCCCGCAGCACGTGCTTGAGCCGGGGCACCGAGAACCTGGGCGAGTCGAAGAACTTCGCATCGGGCCAGAAGCGCACCGTGGTGCCGGTCTGGCGCCGGGGCACCTCGCCGATGGCCTCGAGGTCGGAGACCTTCTCGCCGTTGGCGAAGGCCATGTTGTACTCCTGGCCGCCCCGGCGCACCCACACCTCCAGGTGCCGGGACAGCGCGTTCACCACCGACACGCCCACCCCGTGCAGGCCGCCGGAGAAGCGGTAGGACTTGTTGGAGAACTTGCCGCCCGCGTGCAGCCGGGTGAGGATCACCTCCACGCCCGGCACCCCCTCCTCCGCGTGCAGGTCCACCGGCATGCCGCGGCCGTCGTCCACCACCTCCAGCGAACCGTCCTGGTAGAGGGTCACGTCGATGCGCCGGGCGTGGCCGGCCACCGCCTCGTCCACGCTGTTGTCGATGACCTCCTGGGCCATGTGGTTGGGACGGCTGGTGTCGGTGTACATGCCCGGGCGCTTGCGCACCGGGTCGAGTCCGCTCAGAACCTCGATGTCGTTGGCGTTGTAGGCTTCGCGAGTCATGTCGATGGCAGGTTGTCCGGCGGTTGGGACACGGGGTGGGCGCGCTGCCCGCGGGCGTTACCGCGCGGCATTATACAGCCCTCGCGGGAGGCGGGTCACAGTCCATTGGGCGGCACGCCGCAGAAGCGCAGCACCCGTTCCGCCACGGCCTCGAAATTCTCGAACCCGTGCGATCCGCCGGCCATCAGGATCCGGGGGGAATCCGGATACTTGCGCAACGCCTGGCGGAAGTCGAGGGTCTCGTCGCCGCTCTGCAGCAGCAGCAGGAAACGCCCCGGGTGGCTGACCCGCTCCACGTCCAGGGCGCGCAGGGCCGTGATGTGCTCCGCCACCAGCTCGTAGCGCTCGCCGGTGTAGAGGTTCTGCTGCGGCCCCAGGTAATCGGCCAGCAGCTCGTAGGGCCGCACAGCCGGGTTGACCAGTACGGCCCGCAGGCCATGGCGCTCCGCCAGCCAGGTGGCATAGTAGCCCCCCAGCGAGCTGCCCACCAGCGCCAGCCCGCCGGGCAGGAGCCGTTCCACCTCCGCCTCCAGCTGGAGGGCGGCCCGCTCCGGGCGGTCGGAGAGCGCCGGCACCCGGATCCGGTCCCCCAGCCCCAGCGCCTCCATGCGCGCCACCAGGATGCGCGCCTTGTGGGACTCGGGCGAGGAGTTGAAACCGTGGATGTAGAGGATGGCGGGTGTGGGAGTGGACACAGCGCGGAATTCGAAGACGGAACGGAATGGACAGGATTAACGGGATTTTTCGGGATTGACACGATTGCCATCAGGACGAGGGACTGGGGCATTGTAGGTGCAGATTCATCTGCACAACAGAACCGCTGTTCAATACCCCACCGCGCCCTTGTCGGGAATGTAGACGAACTCGCGCAGGCGCACCACGCCGGTGTCGAAGCGGCCGTCGTCGTGCAGTTCCAGCCAGCGGAAGCCGGGGTGGGCCTCGTCGATGGAGAAATCGCGGCTGCCGGGACGGAACTGCAGGCAGGTGGAGGGCGAGGAGATCAGCTCCAGTCCGCCGCGCCGGTCCCGGTACTCCTGGTGCACGTGGCCCCACAGCAGCACGCGCACGTTGGCGTGACGGTCCAGCACCCCGAACAGCGCCTCGGCATTGTCGAGTCCGAGCGCATCGAGCCAGCGACTGCCCACCGGAACGGGCTGGTGATGGAGCGTGACCAGGGCATGGTGCCCGGGATGCGCCGCCAGGCAGCGCTCCAGCCGCTCCAGCTCCCGCTCGGAGACCCGTCCGCCCACGTGACCCGGCACGGCGGAGTCGAGCAGCACCACCTGCCAGCGCCCCAGGAGGAAGCTCCGCTCGGGGCGGAAGAAGGGATCGGAGAGGGCGGCTGCGGCGACGGACTGATCGTCGTGGTTGCCGGGTATCCAGTAGACCGGCGCGCCGATCCGCTCCAGCCCCGCGGCCAGGTCCCGGTAGGCGGGGAGCGAGGCGTCCTGGGCCAGGTCGCCGGTGGCGAGCACGGCGTCGGGAGCGGGGAATTCGCGACAGGCCAGATCCACCACCGACTGGAAGCTGGCCCCCGTATCCAGCCCCAACAGCGTCTCGCCACCATTCGAAAACAGGTGCGTGTCGGTGATCTGCAGCAGTCGCATACCCATGAGGATTGTCTTGCCCTTCCCCGCGTGGTGCCTTCGCCCCTGTACGAACGCGTCGGCCTGGTCAGACTTTAAGCGTTTTCAGGCGCTAATCTGTGACCAGTTCCTCATGCTGGAACCGGTAACCCCGCGCCAGGCAGAGCCGCAGCCACTCGCCCAGCAGACGATTGAGCTGGAGCTTCTCGTCACGCCGGATCATGCCGCGGTTCGGGTAGGGGTGGGGATACCGGGGTCCGAACCGGGTCTCGCCCTGGTAGCTGACCACCTCCGCCACCCGCGCGTCGTGGCTGACACGAATCCGCATCCGCGGTCCCGGCAGCCAGGCAACCGGCCCCGACTCGCTGAGTTCGACCAGCGTGGTGTAGGGACCGCGCTCCAGGACCCGGAGACTCACCATCCCGGCCACCCCCCGGACGGACCGCGCCGGTGCCGGCGCCGCGACCTGCGCCAGCCCGGGCGCAAGCTGCGCCAGGCGCTGGTAGTTGCGCTCGCACTCACCGAGCAGTTGCTCCAGGTTGTCGGCTTTCGGCGTCACTCTCATGGAATCGTCGTTGAACGCATCTGCGTGCGCTGGGGAATCTCTCAACCCAACCCGTGTGGCCGCGCGAACCGGGTTGCCGCGCAGGCCTCACGACCCATGCCCTGAATGACTCTCCGCCATTCGAGCGGGTGAAAGAACCGCGCCGGGCTCTCACAGCATAGCGTTTCCTGGACCGGGCGGCACCTAGTGTACTGCCATCACTCCTGGAGGTACTTTCAGAGCGCGCCGGAGACGACGGCGACCGTGGGGGGGTTACACCGGATCCGACCCGCTCCAGCGCCGCAACAACTCCTCGCGATGGAGTTCCAGCCACTGCAGAGCGATGAGCGTGGAGGCGTTGTCGATGAGGCCCTCTGCCATCCAGCCGAGCGCGCGGGTCCGCGGGACCGCCACCACGCGGATGTCCTCGCCCTCGTGGGGCAGGCCGTGGATGCCCCCGGCGCCGGCGGCTTCCACCCGACCGCAGAACAGGGTGATCCGCTCGGAGGTCCCGCCCGGACTGACCAGGTAGTTGCAGATGGGGACCAGGTCGGTCACGACACAATCGGCCTCCTCCCGCGCCTCGCGCCGGACCACCTCCTCCGGCGTTTCGCCCGGCTCCACGATCCCGGCCACCACCTCCAGCAGCCAGGGTCCGCGGCGGTCGTGGATGGCGCCGATGCGGAACTGCTCCACCAGGACCACCCGGTCCAGGGCGGGGTCGAAGAGCAGGACGGCCGCGGCGGTGCCGCGTTCGAACAGCTCACGGGTCAGCAACGGGCTCCAGCCGCCCCGGAACAGCGCATGCCGCAGCCGGTAGCGCTCCATGCGGAAAAAACCCCGGTAGACCACCTCCCGGCGCACCACCTCCAGTCCTTCCGGGCCGGGTGGCGGCTGCCTCTCTTCCGGGGCCTTGTTCATCGCCGGGCCTCCCCGCCGAACAGCCGTCGCCACCAGCGCCGACGCCCCTCGGGAAGAATTTCGGGGGTTTCCAGCGCCTCCGGCGGAGTCCGGCTGAGAATCCAGCGGGGCAGGATCTTCAGGCCGCTCGAACCACAGGAGGCACCGAGGTTGTGGGGATCGTAGATCTTGACGAGCCCGGGCGAATCCGCATCGTCGGTGTAGACGATGCCGCAGTAGTCGTGTTCGTGCTCCCGCCGCAGCAGGGCATCGATCTCGGTGATAAAGCGCTCCAGCGACGCGGGGCTCTCCGCGCGCTCCGGCGGTGGCTCCCCGACCAGGTAGACGTACCACTCGCCGCCGTCCCGGACCCGGGCCCACAGGGCGTCCAGCTGCGACCAGCGCAGCACGCCCCTGAAGGAGCCGTTGAGAATGCGTTGGGAAAAGGTATTCATTCGGTACCGGGAATCGTTCAACCCGTGGTATCAGCCGGATTGCCGGGCCGGCTGCGACGTGGTGCGGGCCCTTCCAGCCGCGCGATGGTCAGCGCCTCGATGAGCAGAGCCTCCAGGGTGCGCGGGGGGGCTGTCCCGGCGGCCGGGTAGAGGCGGCCGAGCTGCTGATGCCGGCGCATCACGGCAAGGTATTCCTGCGCGCTCAGCCACGGACGGGCCAGGCGGAACCCGGCCTCGAGGTGCGCCAGGGCGCCGGGACGCTTGCGGGCGACCAGCAGCTGGCCGTAGACCAGCTCGACGAGTGCGCGGGCGCGGTCGTCCCGGGCCCCGGCCAGCAAAACCTCGTAATCGGCGGCCACCGGTCGGCCCAGCCAGTAGCGGCCGATCATGCCATTGAGCGCCCGGGGCAGGCAGCCGTCGCCGGGAACCGGACCCGGCGCCGACGCCCGGGGGTCGGCCAGGCGTGCCGCCGGTTCCCCTGCCAGGGGATTGGCGTACCAGGCACCCAGCGAAGCCTCTACCGGTCCGCCTCCGCTGTCCGGACCGGCAGAGGCGACCTGCGGCTTTCCGCGAAGGCGCCCGGAGGACACGGTCAGTAACGCTGCGGACGTCCCTGGCGCTGGGCCGAGCGCGAGAAGTACTGGCGATAGTAGACCAGTGCGCTCTGGCCGTTGGCCTTGACGTCGAACACCTTCCAACCCTGCGGACTGCGGTAGAGGCGGAAATCGAGCTGGGTCATGAGGCCGTTGGGCTGGTAGGCCTGGATGCCGAGCACCACCTCGCCGGAACGGGGATCCCGGCGCTGGGGCAGGTAGCGCACGTGTCCGTAGGGATAACCGGAGAGCTTTTCGGCCATGGCGCCCAGGAACATGCCCACCAGGGCCTTCTCCATCTGCTTGCGCTCCTCGGCGCTCATGTAACGGTAGCGCGGGCCGGCCACGAAGCGGGCCATGTAGGCGAAGTCGAAGTAGGGGGCCACCTCGCTGCGGACGAAGGCCTCCACGGCGTCCGGATCCCGGCTGCCGCCCTGGGAGAGGAACGCCGTGACCTTGCCGATTCCCTCCGAGAGTATGGCGGCCGGACCTTCGGCCTGCTGACGCGCGGGGGGCGGACCATAGTAGCCCGGGGGCTGCGCCTGCAGCGTGGGGGCCACCAGGCCCAGGGCCAATCCAATGACGGCGACTCTAGCGGTGCTTCTCATCATGGCAGTTCCATCCTCCTTCTGGTTTATGGGTGCTAGTGTACTGTTTCACTCTTGGAGGCCCATTCAGCGAGTCGCCGGTCGGTCAGATGCAAGGCGCGCTTGCGCAGGAATGGCAGGCCCCCTTTCAAGCAAGCGCAACGCCGCAGATAGCCGGCCGGCGGCTCGCCCGCAGGGAGCCCCCCGAAAGCACCTCCAAGAGTGAAACAGTACACTAGACCTTGCGATAGATCTCCCCGCCGGTCGCGCGGAACTCCTCGGATTTCTCCTGCAGTCCCTGCTCCACCGCCGAGCGCACATCCTCCAGTCCCTGCTCGCGGGCGAACTCGCGCACGTCCTGGGAGATTTTCATGGAGCAGAACTTCGGTCCGCACATGGAGCAGAAATGGGCCACCTTGGCCGACTCCTTGGGGAGCGTCTCGTCGTGGTACTCCCGGGCACGCTCCGGGTCAAGCCCGAGATTGAACTGGTCCTCCCAGCGGAACTCGAACCGCGCCTTGGACATGGCGTTGTCGCGGATCTGGGCGCCGGGGTGGCCCTTGGCGAGATCGGCGGCGTGGGCGGCGATCTTGTAGGTGATGATGCCCTCGCGCACGTCCTCCCGGTTGGGCAGCCCCAGGTGCTCCTTGGGCGTGACGTAGCAGAGCATGGCGCAGCCGTACCAGCCGATCATGGCCGCGCCGATGGCCGAGGTGATGTGGTCGTAGCCGGGCGCGATGTCGGTGGTCAGCGGCCCCAGGGTATAGAAGGGCGCCTCGTAGCAGTCGCGCAGCTCCTTGTCCATGTTCTCCTTGATCATCTGCATGGGAACGTGGCCGGGGCCCTCGATCATCACCTGGACATCATGCTCCCAGGCCTTTTTCGTCAGCTCCCCGAGCGTCTCCAGCTCGGCGAACTGGGCCGCGTCGTTGGCATCGGCGATGGAGCCGGGTCGCAGGCCGTCGCCGAGGCTGAAGGAGACGTCGTAGGCCTGCATGATTTCGCAGATTTCCTCGAAATGGGTATAGAGGAAACTCTCCTGGTGGTGGGCCAGGCACCACTTGGCCATGATCGACCCGCCGCGGGAGACGATCCCGGTGACGCGCCCGGCGGTGAGCGGTACGTAGCGCAGCAGCACCCCGGCATGGATGGTGAAGTAGTCCACGCCCTGCTCGGCCTGTTCCACCAGGGTGTCGCGGAACACCTCCCAGTCGAGGTCCTCGGCCACCCCGCCCACCTTCTCCAGGGCCTGGTAGATGGGCACGGTGCCGATGGGCACGGGGCTGTTGCGGATGATCCACTCCCGGGTCTCGTGGATGTTCCTGCCGGTGGACAGGTCCATGATGGTGTCGGCACCCCAGCGGATGCCCCAGACCATCTTGTCCACCTCCTCCTCGATGCTGGAGGAGAGGGCCGAGTTGCCGAGGTTGCCGTTGATCTTCACCAGGAAGTTGCGGCCGATGATCATCGGCTCGAGCTCGGTGTGGTTGATGTTGGCCGGAATGATGGCCCGGCCCGCCGCCACCTCCGCGCGCACGAAATCGGGGGTGATGGTCTCGGGTATGGCCGCGCCCCAGGCGAAGCCCTTGTGCTGGCGGGCCAGCTGGTCGCGGTAGAGCTCGCGGCGCAGGTTCTCCCGGATGGCGATGAACTCCATCTCCGGCGTGACGATGCCGCGCCGGGCGTAGTGCATCTGGGTGACATTGCGGCCCGGCAGGGCCCGGCGCGGCGCGCGCCGGTGCTCGAAACGCAGCCCGGCGAGCGCCGGATCGGCGGCGCGCTGGCGGCCGTACTCGGAGGTGACCCCCTCGAGCTGCTCGGTGTCGCCACGCTCCTCCACCCAGCCGCGGCGGATTTCGGGCAGCCCCCGGCGCAGATCGATGCGCTGTTGCGGATCGGTGTAGGGACCGGAGGTGTCGTAGACGGTGACGGGGGGGTTCGACTCGGCCCCGAAACTGGCGTGGGTGTCCTCGAGCCGAATCTCCCGCATCGGCACCCGGACGTCGGGACGGGAGCCGGTGACATAGATCCGGGTGGAGTTGGGATAGGCGGGAATGGCGGCGTCGTCGACCCGGACGGACTCCGGATGGATGCGGTCTTGCGTCACACTCATCGCGTATGAATACCCTGCTGAAGAACCAAACCGGCGGCGGGAAGAGTGCCCGGACCGGGTGCCGCGGACAGCGGCGGGACGATGCGGTCAGCCGCACCGCCGGGCCGGGTGATGACTGCTGATACTGCCACACCCCGGCGCCCTGGAATACCTGCGGCTGCGGCAGCGGCGCTTGGCGCTGCCGCCCCGGCGACTCGGTATCGGGAAACTATACGGGAGTGCCGTGAGGGGCGCAAATAAGCCTAGCAATACCCTAGGTAATTCGCCGGGACCCGTGCAATCGCCGCTATCCTGCCCCGGCGTGCCGATGCTGGCATTGTCCGGCCCGGGGGCGGTAAACTGCGACTGACCGCCCGGTCGGTCTTGCCTGACGGGAGCAAACTTCTTACCCTTTACCGGTTGACGAAGCACGGCATCAATCCCGTTGCGGCGCCGCTCGCCGGTGCCCGCGCCCACGGGAACCGGCACGGGCACCGGGGGGACGGCATTCCCAGCCCGGCTGGAAAGGAACCGAGGCAACACCGAATACTCCGCGGACACAACGGGTTGGCACGCACATACGGATTGAGCCGGCAGTTCCGTGCCCCCCTCCGACAATGAAGGTGAAGACACGATGGATATGGAGCGCGCCCGTTTCAACATGGTGGAGCAGCAGGTACGTCCCTGGGAGGTCCTGGATCAGCGGGTGCTGGACCTGCTCGGCAGCGTCCCCAGGGAGGCGTTCGTACCGGATACCTACCGGGAACTGGCGTTCGCCGACCTGGAGCTTCCCATCGGCCACGACCAGGTCATGCTGCCGCCCCGAACCCAGGCCCGCGCCCTGCAGAGCCTGGATGTCCGGGCGGCGGACCGGGTGCTGGAGGTGGGCACCGGCAGCGGCTACCTGACCGCCCTGCTCGCCCGGCTGGCCCATCATGTCTACAGCGTGGAAATCCTGCCGGAGCTGGCCGAGCTGGCCAGCCACAACCTGGCCGCCATCGGCGTGGGCAATGTCACGGTGGAGAGCGGGGATGCCGCCGCCGGCTGGCCGCGCCACGCCCCCTACGACGCCATCCTGATCGGCGGCGCCCTGGCATCCGTGCCCGACAGCCTGCGCGAACAGCTGCGCCCGGGGGGCCGGATGTTCGTGGTGGTGGGCAGCGAGCCGGTCATGGAAGCCCGTCTCATCACCCGGGTGGGTGAGAACCAGTGGACCGATGAGGTACTGTTCGAGACCCTCGTACCACCGCTGGCGAACGCCCCCGAACCGTCCCGTTTCGTCTTCTGAGAGGCGGGGGCCGCCCCCGCTTCCGCATCGAACCCGGCCGCGCCGGGAAAGGACTATGGACCCCATGAAAATCCGCACCCTCGCCATCGCCACCGGGCTTGCACTGGGCCTGGCCCTGCACTCCGCCGCCGCCAGCGACCTGCTGGAGGTCTACCAGCTGGCGCTGGAGAACGATCCGGGACTCAAGGCCGCCGAGGCCCAGCGCCTGGCCACCCGTGAGGGCATCCCCCAGAGCCGGGCGGTGCTGCTGCCCAAGATCGATCTGGGCGCCGAGGTCGCGGCGAACCACCTCGACACCGACAGCGGCAACGACGACTACGGCGATCGGGGCTACAGCCTCAGCCTGAGCCAGGTGGTCTACGACCGCGGCCTGCTGGTGGCCCGCGGCCAGGCCGACGAACAGGCCAACCAGGCCGATGCCACCTACGAGGCGGTGGTCCAGTCCCTGGTTCTGGACGTGGCCAGCCGCTATTTCGACGTGCTGGCGGCCATCGATGACCTCGGCTTCGCCCGCGCCGAGAAAGCCGCCATCGCCCGCCAGCTGGAACAGACCAAGCAGCGCTTCGAGGTGGGCCTCATCGCCATCACCGACGTGCACGAGGCCCAGGCCCGCTACGATCTCTCCGTGTCCCAGGAGATCGCCGCCCAGAACCGCCTCGACAGCAGCCAGGAGGCGCTGCGCGAGCTCACCAGCATCCTGCCCGAGAGCCTCGCCCCGCTGGGTGAGTCGCTGCCCCTCATCCGACCCGAGCCCGAGGACATGGAAGCCTGGGTCGCCGCCGCCGAGCAGCAGAACCTGCAGCTGCTGGCCGCTCGTTACGGCCTCAACGTGGCCCGCGAGGAGATCAAGCGCCAGTCCGCCGGCCACTACCCGAGCCTGGCCGTGGTGGGCAGCCACAGCTACAGCGACAGCGACGCCGCCGGCATGAGCGGCGGTGAGAGGGATCTCAGCACCATCGGCCTGCAGCTCAACGTGCCCCTCTACCAGGGCGGACTGGTGACCTCCCGCACCCGCCAGGCCCAGTACCAGTTCCAGCAGGCCAGCGAGACCCTGGAGCAGTCGCGGCGCAACACCCTGCGCCAGACCCGCGACGCCTATCGCGGCGTCATCGCCGGCATCAGCCAGGTGAAGGCGCTGGAGCAGGCGGTCATCTCCAACCAGAGCGCACTGGAGGCCACCCAGGCCGGGTTCGAGGTGGGCACCCGCACCATCGTCGACGTGCTCGACGCCCAGCGGGCCCTCTATGGCGCCCAGCGCGACTACTCCCAGGCCCGCTACAGCTACCTCGTATCGACCCTGTCCCTGAAGCAGGCGGCCGGTTCCCTGAGCGTGGAGGACATCAAGCTGGTCAACGGCTGGCTGACCCACTGAGCGCACCAGAACCGACCATGTCCGAGCCGACCCTGAACCAGCAGACGGATCCCGTCGTCTTCCTGCGCCAGACCCACCAGGCGCTCGTGGAGCGCTGCGCCGAGCTGGAGGCCCTCGCGACCCGAGAGAGTCCCGACCCCGGTGCGGCCCGCGCGCTGGGCCGGCAGCTCGGGACACTGCTGGAGCAGCACCTGCGGGACGAGGAGACGGAGCTGTTCACCCGGCTGGTGCGGGTATCGCTGAAGCTGGCGGACCAGATCCATGTCCTGCGCCAGGATCATGAGCGGCTGCGCGCGGCCTGGGCGGACCTGCAGCCGCTGCTGGCCAATCCCGCCGGCGCGCGGGGCGCCGCGGGTTTCGCGGAGCAGGCCGCGGCCTTCGTCCAGCTCAAGCGCGGTCACATCGCCCGGGAAGAGCAGCTGCTGAACCAGGCCCGGCACCTGCTCAGCAGCGCCGCACTGCGGGAGATGCGCAACGCCATGCTGGAGCGCCGCGGCCGGCACGCCTGAGTTCCGCTCCGCCGGTCACCCCCCCGCAATCCCATTTCACCGCGGTGAGTCGTCAGGCATTGCCGCCGGCGACGCTGTCGAGGCAGCTGAGGACGAGCTGCAGCTGGGCGTCCACCGCGCCGCGGTTGTCCGCCACCACGCCACGGGCCCGCTCGCCGGCCGCGTGGCGTTCGTTGGGGTCCCGCAGCCAGCCGCTCACCACCGAGGCCAGGGCCGCGGCATCGCGGACATGGCGCGCCGCGCCCGCCTCCAGCAGCAGCAGGCTGATGCGCTCGAAGTTGAAGACGTGGGGACCGAACACCACCGGTATGCCCCGCGCCGCCGGTTCGAGCATGTTGTGCCCGCCCACCGCCACCAGGCTGCCGCCGACGAAGGCCACGTCCGAGGCGGCATAGAGCAGATTGAGCTCGCCCATGGTGTCGCCCAGGTAGATCTCCACGTCCGGCTCCACGGGCTCGCCCAGGCTGCGCCGGGCGGTGACCAGGTCGAGCCGCTCGCACAGGGCGGCGACGCGCTCGAAACGCTCCGGGTGCCGGGGCACCAGCACCAGCAGCGCCCTGGGCACCTCGGCATGCACGGCGCGGGCGGCCTCCAGGACCAGCGCATCCTCGCCCTCGTGGGTGCTGGCGGCAATCCACACCGGCCGCTCCACCCCCCATTCGCGCCGCAGCGCCTCGCCCGCCTCCAGCAGGCTGGCCGGGAGCCGCACGTCGAACTTGACGCTGCCGGTGACCTTCACCCGCGCCGGGTCGGCGCCCAGCGCAACGAAGCGCCCGGCGTCGGCCGGCGCCTGGGCGGCGATCCAGGCGACCTCCCCGAGCATGGTCCGGGTGAGCGGCCCCAGCCGCCGGTAGCCGGCGGCCGAGCGGGCCGAGAGCCGGGCATTGGCCACCACCAGGGGTATGCCGCGGTCGTGGCAGATGCGGGTGAGGTTGGGCCACAGCTCCGTTTCCATCACCACCACCACCCGCGGCCGGGCGGCATCGAGGAAGCGGCGGACCGCGAAGGGGAGATCATAGGGGGCGTAGGCGTGCCAGACCGACTCCCCGAACAGGCGCCGGACCTGCTCCGATCCGGTGGGGGTGGCGGTGGTGATGAGCAGCGGCGTGCCGGGGCTCACCAGCCGCAGCCGCTCGATGAGCAGGGCCGCGGCCTGCACCTCGCCCACCGACACGGCGTGGATCCACAGCCCCCCCGGCGGCGGGTCCGCGGCCGGGGCGCCGAACCGCTCGCCCAGGCGCGACCAGTAGCCGGGCGCGCGGAAGCCGCGCCACAGCAGCCGCAGGAGCACCAGCGGCGCGAGCAGGTAGAGCAGCAGCGTGTAGAGTCGCAGCAGCACGTCAGGCCGCGGGGGCACCACCCGGGGCCGCGTTGAGCCGGTCGAGGTACTCCCGCACACCCTCCTCCACCGTCCGGAACGGGGCCTCGTAGCCGGCCTCGCGCAGGGTCGAGATATCCGCCTCGGTAAAGCTCTGGTAGCGCCCGCGCAGGTGCTCCGGGAAGGGGATGTACTCGATCTCGCCGCGGCCGTGCCAGGCGATGACCGCCCGCGCCACGTCGTTGAAGGACTGCGAGCGCCCGGTGCCCAGGTTGAAGATCCCGGACACCTCCGGGTGCTCCAGGAACCAGAGGTTCACCGCCACCGCGTCGCCCACGTAGACGAAGTCGCGGCGCTGCTCGCCGTCGGCGTAGCCGTCGCAGCCCTCGAACAGGCGCACCCGGCCCTGCTCGCGGATCTGGTCGTTGAAGTGGTAGGCGACGCTGGCCATGGTCCCCTTGTGCTGCTCGCGGGGACCGTAGACGTTGAAGTAGCGGAACCCGGCCACCGGGCTGCGGACGCCGGGCAGCAGCCGCCGCACGTACTGATCGAAGAGGAACTTCGAATAGCCGTAAACGTTGAGCGGCTCCTCGTGGTCGCGCTGTTCGCGGAACACCCGGCCGCCGCCGTAGACCGAGGCGCTGGAGGCGTAGTAGTAGGGCACGCGCCGCTCGAGGCACCAGTGCAGGAGCGCCTTGGAGTAGTCGTAGTTGTTGCCCATCATGTAGCGGCCGTCCCACTCGGTGGTGGAGGAGCAGGCGCCCTCGTGGAACAGCCCCTCCACCCGCCGGCCGAAGTCCCCGCCCGCCCCGATGCGCGCCAGGAACGCCTCCTTGTCCATGTAGTCGGCGATCTCGCAGTCGGCCAGGTTCTTGAACTTGACCCCGTTGGCGAGGTTGTCCACCACCAGGATGTCGTCGACCCCGCGATCGTTGAGGGCCTTGACGATGTTGCTGCCGATGAAGCCGGCGCCGCCGGTGACGATGATCACTGCTCGTTCTCTCCCTGGCTCGCGCGCCCCGGGGCGCGGATGGAATGGATGATGTCGGTGGTGGAGCAGCCGGGCAGGAAGGGCAGGATGGTTACCCGCCCGCCGGCGCTCTCCACGCACTCGCGCCCGGCCACCTGGTCGGGCCGGTAGTCGCCGCCCTTGACCAGCACGTGCGGGCGCAGGGCGCAGATGAGCCGCTCGGGGGTGTCCTCGGCGAAGGGCACCACCCAGTCCACCGCGGCGAGCGCCGCCAGCACCGCCATGCGCCGCTCCGCCGGGTTGACCGGACGCCCCGCGCCCTTCAGCCGCCGCACGGAGTCGTCGTCGTTCACCGCCACGACGAGCCGGTCGCCCAGGGCCCGCGCCTGCTCCAGGTAGGCCACATGGCCGGCGTGCAGGATGTCGAAGCAGCCATTGGTCATCACCACCCGCTCGCCGGCGGCGCGCGCCGCCTCCATGGCGATGGCCAGCTGCGCCTCGCTCATCATCCCGCGCCCCGGCTCCCACTGCGCCTCCAGCGCGTAGACCAGCTCCGGCACGCTCACCGTGGCGGTGCCGAGCTTGCCCACCACGATCCCCGCGGCCAGGTTCGCCAGCGCCACCGCCGCCGGCAGGTCCTCGCCCGCCGCCAGCGCCGCGGCCACCGTGGAGACCACCGTGTCGCCGGCGCCGGTCACGTCGTAGACCTCCCGCGCCCGGGCCGGCAGGTGCAGCTCGGGCTCGTCCCGGCGCAGCAGGGTCATGCCGTGCTCGCCGCGGGTCACCAGCAGCGCCGCCAGGTCATGGGTCCGCATCAGGTTGGCGCCCCGCTCAACCAGCGCCCGCTCGTCGGGGCAGTGGCCCACCACCGCCTCGAACTCCTTCAGGTTCGGGGTAATCAGGGTGGCGCCGTGGTAGGCGGAGAAGTCCAGGCTCTTGGGATCCACCAGCACCGGCCGGCCGGCGGCGCGGGCGGCGTCGATGAGCTCGCGGCTGCCGGCCAGCGCCCCCTTGCCGTAGTCGGACAGGATCACCGCGCCCGCCGCCGGCAGCTCCGCGACGAACGCCCGCAGCAGGGCCGCGGCGTCGAAACCCGGGAAGCCCTGCTCGAAATCGAGCCGGATGAGCTGCTGGTGGCGGGAGAGCACCCGCAGCTTGGTGACCGTGGGCACGCCCGCCACCCGCTGGAAGCGGCAGGTCACCCCCGCGCCGGCAAGCCGGGCCTGCAGGGTGTCGGCGGCGGCATCGTCGCCGGTGGCCCCCAGCAGGGTGGCGCCGGCGCCCAGCGCGGAGACGTTCAGGGCCACGTTGCCCGCGCCCCCGGGCCGATCCTCCTCGTGCTCAACCCGCACCACCGGCACCGGCGCTTCGGGCGAGATGCGCGCGGCCGGACCCTGCCAGTAGCGATCGAGCATCACGTCGCCCACCACCAGGACTCGGGCGGGCGCGAAATCGGGCACGTTGACCTTCATGGGCGGAACGGATTCCTCGGGCGGGAAAACAGGGCGGAATGATAGCACAGCGGCCCGGGACGGAACGCCGGCCGGCGGCCGCCCGGCGCCGGCCGGGCACCGCCTCCGGGACCCTTCCCTTGTCCCCCCGCAGGGGTCGGGGGTAAAATCCGGCCTCTGTTTACGCCCCACCGGCTTCATCCCGCGACAGGAAATCGACGCCCTTGTCCCCGACTGGGAAACCGCCCCGCCCGCCCGCGCCCTCGCCCCAGGGCATGGACAGCAGGACCCTCTACCTGCGGCTGCTGCAGTACGTGCGCCCATACTGGCGCAGCTTCGCCGCCTCGCTGCTCGCCACCGCGGTGCTCGCGGCCACCGAGCCGGCGCTGGCGGCCCTGCTCAAGCCACTGCTGGACGGCAGCTTCGTGGACAAGGATCCCACCATGATCCGGCTCATGCCGCTGCTGCTGCTGGGAGTCTTCGCCCTGCGCGGCGTATCGGGCTTCATCAGCGCCGTCGCCCTCAACTGGGTGGCGAACAAGGTGGTGATGGATCTGCGCGGCCTGATGTTCGACCGGCTGCTGAACCTCCCCACCCGCTTCTACGACAACCACCCCACCGGCGTCGTGCTCTCCAAGGTGACCTACAACGTCAACCAGGTCACCGACGCCGCCACCAAGGTCCTGGTGGTGCTGGTGCGCGACTCCATCATCATCCTCGGCCTGCTCGGCTGGATGCTCTACCTGAGTTGGCAGCTCTCCCTCATCGCACTGGTGCTGGCGCCCCTGGTGGCCCTGGCGGTGAAGCTCATCAGCGGGCGGCTGCGGCGCCTCAACCGCGAGCTGCAGCAGAGCATGGGCGACATGGCCCACAACCTCGAGGAGATCATCAACGGCCACAAGGTGGTGAAGCTCTTCGGCGGCCAGCCGCCCGAGGCGCGCCGCTTCAACCGGATCAACAACTGGGTGCGCCGCTACACCATGAAGCAGGTGGTGACCTCCGAGACCAACGTCCCGATCGTGCAGATGCTCGCGGTGATCGGCCTGGTGGTGATGATCTACTTCGCCGCCCTGCAGTCGGCCGCGAACGCCATCACCATCGGCGGCTTCGTCTCCTTCTTCGGCGCCATGGCGCTGCTGCTGGCGCCCCTCAAGCGCCTGACCAGCATCAACACGCCCCTGCAGCGCGGCCTGGCGGCCGCCGAGAGCGTGTTCGCGCTGGTGGACGAGGAGCCCGAGGCGGATACCGGTTCCCGCAGCCTGGCGCGGGTGCAGGGCCGGGTGGAGTTCCGGGACGTCTCCTTCAGCTACGAGGCGGACGGCCGCAGGGCGCTGGAGGGCATCACGCTCGCCATCGAGCCGGGCGAGAACGTGGCCCTGGTGGGGATGTCCGGCAGCGGCAAGTCCACCCTGGTCCAGCTGCTGCCGCGCTTCTACCACCCGGACACCGGCGCCATCCTCATCGACGGGGTCGACATCCGCGAGCTGCGGCTGGCGGACCTGCGCCGCCACATCGCCCTGGTCTCCCAGGACGTGGTGCTGTTCAACGACAGCGTGCGCGGCAATATCGCCTATGGCGCCATGGACGGGGCGGACGAGGCCGCCGTCATCCGCGCCGCCGAGGCCGCCCACGCCATGGAGTTCATCCGCGCCATGCCCGAGGGACTCGACACCCTGGTGGGCGACAACGGCGTGCGGCTCTCCGGCGGCCAGCGCCAGCGGGTCGCCATCGCCCGCGCCATTCTCAAGGACGCCCCCATCCTGATCCTGGACGAGGCCACCTCGGCCCTCGACACCCAGTCGGAGCGCTACATCCAGCAGGCGCTGGAGGTCCTGAAACAGGGCCGCACCACCATCACCATCGCCCACCGCCTCTCCACCATCGAGAAGGCCGACCGCATCGTGGTGCTGGACGGCGGGCGCATCGCCGAGACCGGCACCCACGCCGAGCTGCTGGCGCGCGGGGGCATCTACAGCCGCCTGCACCAACTGCAGTTCACCCGGCCGGAGGCCGCGGCAGACGCGGTGGAGGCCCCGGACCCGCCGTGACCCGTCCCGCGCGCTTCCCGCCACACCACTCCGGCGGCATCCATGGCCAGGCGTAGACGCCGCGAGCCCGCACCCTACGCACCGACCTACTGGCCCACCTGGCTGGGTCTCGGGCTGCTGCGGCTGCTGAACCTGCTGCCCTGGTCCTGGCAGCTGGCGCTGGGCCGTTTCCTGGGCGACGCCACCCGCCACCTGGCCCGCTCCCGGGCCCGGGTGGCGCGGACCAATCTCCGGCTCTGCTTCCCGGAGCTGGAGACCGCGGCGCGCGAGCGGCTGCTGCGCGATCATTTCCGGGCGCTCGGCATGGGGGTGGTGGAGCTCGCCATGAGCTGGTGGGGCAGCAACGAGCGCCTGCGCAGCCTGGGCAGCGTCGAGGGGCTGGAGCACTTCGACGCCGCGCTGGCCGCGGGTCACGGCATCATCCTGCTGACCGGGCACTTCACGCCCATGGAGCTGTGCGCCCACCGCCTCTCACTGGAGCGCCCCTTCGACGCCATGTACCGGCCCGCCAGCAACGTGGTGGTGGACCGGCTCACCAAGCGCGCCCGCGACCGCCGCCGCAATACCCGCATCTTCGCCCGCGACGACATCCGCGCCATGCTCCGCAGCCTGCGCGACAACCGCGCCGTGTGGTACGGACCGGACCAGGACTACGGCCGTGAGCTCAGCGTCTTCGCCCCCTTCTTCGGCGTGGACGCGGCCACCATCACCACCACCGCCCGCTTCGCCCGCATGAGCCGCGCCCGGGTGGTACCCTATTTCCCGGTGCGCCGCGCCGACGGCCGCTACGTCATCCGGGTGCTGCCGCCGCTGGCCGGCTACCCGACCGGCGACGCCGAGGCGGACGCCCGGACCATCAACGCCCTGGTGGAGGCGGCGGTGCGGGCGTGCCCGGAGCAGTACCTGTGGATCCACCGGCGCTTCAAGACGCGCCCCCAAGGGGAGCCGCGGCTCTACTGAGCCAGGGATACGCATGCAACGGGCCCTGTTCATCACCCTGAGCAACATCGGCGACGCCGTGCTCACCACGCCGGCGCTGGAGTACCTGCACGCCCGGCACCCGGACCTGCGCTTCGACATCGTCGCCGACGCCCGCTCCGCGGAGCTGTTCACCCACTGCCCCTACCGCGGCGAGATCCTGCTCAAGCACAAGCGCGCCGGCTGGCGGGGACTGCTGCGGCTGATCCGGACCCTGCGCCGCACCCGCTACGTCCTGGCGGCCGACCTGCGCACCGACGGACTGGCCTACCTGCTGCGCGCCGAGCGGCGCATGACCAAGCTGCGGCGCGGTCCGGCCGGCCCCCACAGCGTGGAGGAGCACATGGCGGTGGTGGCGCCCGGCGTGCGCCGCGCGGAGATACCGCCCACCCGCATCTGGCTGACCGACGCGCTGCGCGAGCAGGCCCGCGAGCGCCTCGCCGCCCTGCCCCCGGGGCCCCTGCTGGCCATCGGTCCGGGCGCCAACTGGCTGCCCAAGATCTGGCCCCTGGAGTCCTTCGCCGAGCTGCTGCGCCGGCTCGAGGGGCGGGTGGCGGCGGCGGTCCTGCTGGGCGGCCCCAAGGACCGCGAGCGCGCCGAGGGCCTGGTGCGGGAAGCAGCGCTGCCGATGCTCGATCTATGCGGCACCACCGGGCTGCTGGAGGCGACCGCGGTGCTGGAGCGGGCCGACCTGTTCGTGGGCAACGACTCCGGACTGGGACACCTGGCCAGCGCGGTCGCCACGCCGACCCTCACCCTGTTCGGGCCGGGCGAGCCGGAGCGCTACCACCCCTGGGGTCCCCGCGCCGCCTGGCTAGTGGCGCCCGATCGCGACCTGGCCCGGCTCACCCCCGAGGTGGTGGCGGAGCGGCTCCTGAGGCACCTGGAACGATGGCGCTGATCCCCTCCCTGCATATCATCGGCAGTCGCAGGGGCGGCGGCGCCGAGCGCTTCTTCACCCGCCTGGTGGCGGCGCTGAACCGGGCCGGCCACCCGGCCACCGCGGTGTGCCGGCCCGGCAGCTGGGTGGCGGAGAACCTGGCGGAGGAGATCCCCCGCATCCTCCTACCCATGCCCGGCGCCTGGGATCCCGTCGCCCGCTGGCGCCTGGGCCGCCTCATCCGCCGCTCCGGCGCGGCCGTGGTGCAGACCTACATGGGCCGGGCCACGCGCCTGGTGCGGCTGCCGACGGGCCGGAAACCGGTGCACGTGGCACGCCTGGGCGGGTTCTACGATCTGCGCCAGTACCGCCACGCCCACGCCTGGGTGGGCAACACCGGCGAGCTGGAGCGCCACCTGCGCGAGGGCGGGCTGGCGCCGGCGCGGATCTTCCGCATCGGCAACTTCGCCGAGCCCGCCACACCCGACCCGGAGGCCGCCGCCCGGCTGCGCGGGCAGCTGGGGCTGCCGGCGGAGTGCCGGGTGGCCCTGTGCGTGGCCCGGCTGCATCCCAACAAGGGCATCGACACCCTGCTGGAGGCCTGGGCCCGGCTCCCGGAAGCGCCGGGCGGCGCACCGGCGCGGCTGGTCATCGTCGGCGACGGCCCCCTGCGCGAGGCACTGCACGGACAGGCCCGCGCCCTCGGCCTGGAGCGGCGGGTGGTGTGGGCGGGCTGGCAGAACGACCCCGCTCCCTGGTACGAGCTCGCCGACCTGTTCGTCTGCCCCTCCCGCCACGAACCGCTGGGCAACGTGGTGCTGGAGGCCTGGGCCCACCGCCGGGCGGTGGTGGCCACCCGCAGCGACGGCCCGCTGGAGCTCATCGAGCCGGAGCGTGACGGCGTCCTGGTGCCGGTGGACGATGCCGCGGCGCTGGCCGCCGCCCTGGAGCGGTCGCTGGCCCAGTCCGGGGAGGCGCGCGCGGCGCTGGGCGCCGCGGGCTACCGCAAGCTGCTGGCCGGGCACAGCCCGGAGGCCGTGGTGGAGGCCTACCTGGCGCTCTACCGAAGCCTGCTGGCGGAGGCCCGGGCGTGAGCGCGGGGCGCACGGTTGCGCGGATCCTGGTGCTGCGCCTGAGCGCGCTGGGCGACCTGGTCCAGCTCACCCGCACCGTGAACGTGCTCCACGCCCACTGGCCGGCGGCGCGCATTGATCTCCTCACCTCGCCCCTGGGGGAGAGCCTGTTCCGCGGCAGCGGCCTGTTCGACGCCTTCCGGGTCTGGCCCCACCGCTCGCTGCTGCACCACCCGCTGGAGAGCCTGCGCTTCGTGCGACACCTGCGCCGGGAGCGCTACGACCTGGTGGTGGACATGCACTGCAAGCGGATCACCGGCTACCTGGCGCTCCTGGCGCACGGGAAGCGGCTCATCCGCAACGGCACCCCGCCGCTGCACCGCACCTTCCTCGGCAAGCACCGCAAGCCCGCCCTGCGCATCGACGCGATGCTGCGCGGCCTGGGGGAGCCGGAGGCGGCCGTGGCCCGGAGCATGGCGGCCTACCGGGTGGCGCTGCCGATCCCAGCGGCCAACCGCGAGCGCATGCAGCGGCGGCTCACGGAGGCCGGCCGGGACCCCGCGCGGCCGCTGGTGGCCCTGTCGCCGGGCTCCAGCCCCGGCTGGCCCTCCAAGCGCTGGCCCGCGGAACGCTTCCGGGCCCTGGCCGCGGAGCTGGGCCGGCGCGGCATCGCGGTGGCGGTGACCGGGGCGCCCGAGGAGGCCGGACTGGCGCGGGAGGTGGCGGCGGGACTGGAGGGGGTCTACTGCCTGGCGGGGGAGACCACCCTGCCGGAGCTGGCGGCGCTGATGTCCCTGGCCCGGGTGGCGGTGACCAACGACAGCGGCCCCATGCACCTGGCCGCGGCGGCGGGCACGCCGGCCGTCGCCCTGTTCGGCCCCACGGCCGCGGCGCGCTACGGACCCGACACCCTCTACGGGGCGCCGCACCTGTCGCTGGAGGTGCCGCCGCCCTGCGCACCCTGCTACCGGGGCCACTGCGACAAGGAGCGGCTGCTGTGCCTGGAGGGCATCGCCCTGGAGCGGGTCCTGGCGGCGGTGCTCGAGCGGCTGGGCCCGACTGCGGACCGGGTCCCCGCCGCCGGGCGGTGAACGGGAGCCCGCGGCCTCAGTCGGACCAGTAGCTGTAGCCGAGGGTGTAGCGGGCGTTCTCCTCGAGCGTCGCGGTGAAGAAGCGGATGTCCTCTTCGCCGAACCAGGTCAGGGGATCGCGCTCGTCCATGCGCACCACGCCCTGGTGCCAGTGGTCCTGCTTCACCTTTTTGGCCATCTTTTCCTTCGACGACTCGGCCACCGCGGCGGCGATGATCCCATCGGGCATGTCGATGCCGAAATGCCGGAACACCTCGCGCAGCCCCGCCTCGGTGTCGCGGCGCAGCTCCTCGTACCGCACCACCAGCACCTCTCCGGGAAGGGCGGCCTGCACCGCGCCCCAGCGGTTCATGAAATGCAGATACCACCAGATGTCCACCTGGAAGCGCTTGCCGCTGGGGTCCCCGCGCAGGTACTCGGAGAACGGAATGCCGTACTTCTCCTTGCGCTTCTCGTAGTGGGAGACCAGCGCGGCGCGGATGTCGCGCACCAGCACCACGTAGCGGGGAAACCGGAGCCAGCGGTGCAGCAGCGGCGAGCCGAGCAGGATGTGCGGGATCGAGTGGCTGCTGGCGATGCGCGGCAGGTGCGGATGGATGCGCTTGTGCTTCGGATGCCCGATGAGCTCGTTGCTGAGCTCGTTCTGCACGTATTTCGGCGGCGGCACATCGTATTTCAGCGCCAGGGCGTTGCTCATCATGTGCTTCAGCCACTGGGTGCCCGAGTTCTGCATGCTGACCATGAAGCCCTGGTAGTCGCGGTACTTGAGCATGGCGAAGTTGGAGACATCGCGGCGCCAGCAGTGGTAGGCGAATTTCGAATCCATCTTTTCGGTCGACCTCGAACAATCCGGAAAATGTCATCCCCGCGCCAGCGTGCGCCGGGGTCTCAGGGGCCCGCCACCTCGGCGTAGACCCGCAGCGTCTCATCCAGCATCCGCGCCCGGGTGAAGCGGTGCCCGGCGGGCACCGCGGGCGGGGAGGCGTGCCAGCCGGCGAGCAGATCCACCGCCGCCTCCACGTCGCCGGGCGGAATCCGGCCCGCCGGGAGCACCTCCCGCAGCTGCTCGCCGACCCCGCCGTGATCGTAGCCCGCCACCGGCACCCCCAGGCTGAGAGCCTCGATGGTGGTGCGGCCGAACGCCTCCGGCTCCCGGGACAGCGACAGCACCACGTTGGAGACGGCCATCACCTCGCGCAGGTCCGAGCGGTGGCCGAGGAAGGTGACGTCGTGCTCCAGGCCGAGCCGCGCGGCCTCGGCCCTGAGCTCGGCGAGGAACTCCTCCCGCCGCGGCTCGCAGCCGCCCGCCACCAGGCCGTGCACCGGCACGCCCCGCTGCTTGAGCAGGGCGACGATCCGCAGCAGGTCCTCCTGCCCCTTCCAGCGCGTGACGCGCGCCGGCAGGGTGATCACGAAGCGGCCGGCGAGAGCGGGGTGATCGCCCGCCCAGGCGGCCAGCCAGGCCGGCGGGGGCCGGTAGCCGTAGGGGAATTCGCCGCGATCGACCCCCCGGTGGATCACCCGCACCCGCCCCATGTCCACCCGGGGATAGTTGGCGCGGATATAGTCGCGGATGGTTTCGGAGACGGCGATGATGCGCGCCCCCCGGACCATCACCACGCTGTACCAGGGCTTGGAGTAGGGGCCGTGGACGGTGGTGACCAGGGCCGGCCGCGACTCCGGCGCCATGCCCTGCAGCGCCCGCCAGACGATCCAGCCGGGAACGCGCGAGCGCACGTGGACGATATCCACCCGCTCCTGCGCCAGCAGCCGGCGCAGGGGGCGGACCAGCCCCAGGGTGCGCAGGGACTTCCTGCCGATGGGCCACTGCAGGTGGCGGGAGCCGGCCCGCTCCAGCGGCTCCACCAGCCGGCCGCCGCCCGACATGACCAGGGAGCGGTGGCCGCGGCGCACCAGCTCCGCGGCCACCTCCAGGGTGCCCCGTTCCACCCCGCCGCTCTCCAGCGCGGGCAGCACCTGCAGGACGGTCAGGCGGCGGGCATCCATCGGTCGCAGATCCAGCCCGCGCAGCGGGCCGCCTCGTCAAAGGGTTCGGTGGGGGGCGCCAGCGGGGCGCCAGCGCTCCAGGCTGCGTAGGGGGTCACCAGCCGCGCCTCGATCAGCGCCTCCACGCCCCGGGTGACGCGTCCGGGCCGGCGCGCCCCGAGCTGCAGCAGGCCGACGGCGGCGCCGGAGGTCAGCGCCTCGTAGATCATCGAGACCGAGTCCCCGGTGACCCAGACCCGGCCGCTCTCGGCGAGATGCCCGGCCACCCAGCCCGGCTCCGTCCGTTCCACTGGAACCACCCGCAGGGAGGAGAGCCCGCGCCCGGCGAGAAGCCGCAGAAAGGAGGCCGGCGTGCGCCGCGAGGTGGTGAGGGTGAAGCGGACCGCCGGCGTCGCGGTCACGATCCGCTCCACCTGCGCCACCACCCGCGCGTCTTTCCAGGTGTAGTGGGCCGATTCCCCGCCGATCAGGAACAGCCCGCGATCGTCACGGTGGCCGGTGGTCGGACGCACGGCGTTGAGCACTCCCCGCGTGACCAGGGTGTTGGCCCCGGCCGGCACGCCGTCGTGGGCGGGGACGATGCAGAGATCGAACCAGCGCCGGGGCAGACTCGGGCGCATCAGCACCACGCTCCGGCCACCCCGGGCCCGGCACGCCGCCAGCAGCGCGGGATGGGTGGCATGGCCGGCGCCGATGACGAGCGCGGGGTCGGGAAGTCCGGCGCCGGCCGGAAAGCGTCCGGCCAGCCAGTCCGCCAGGCAGCGCAGCCGCGTGGGAGCGGGAAGGTCGTGGAGCTGAATCCGCCGCCGCTCGTCCAGTGCCCGCACCAGCCCCAGGCTCTGGTTCTCGTGCCCCGGCTTGCCGTCCAGCAGGCGCCAGACGACCAGCGGTGCGGGTTCGCCCCTCACGTCCGCGCGGCTACTCGTCCCGCAGGACGTACTCGGTGCCGCAGTAGGGGCAGACGGCGCGGCCGGTCGTTTCGATGGGCAGGAACACGCGCGGATGGGAATTCCACAGGCTCGTTCCCGGCAGCGGGCAGTGCAGGGGCAGGTCCTTGCGGGCGACCTCGCAGCGGGTCGGGGCCTGGGCGGTGGCGGTACTGTTCTCGGCCATGATTCTCCTCGCGACTCAGACGTAGGCGAGCCAGTCGGCATGGGCATCGAGGCGCCCATGCACCAGGTCGAAGTAGAGCGACTGCAGGCGTTCGGTCATCGGGCCGCGGCTGCCGCTGCCGATGAGCCGGCCATCCACCTCGCGGATCGGGGTCACCTCGGCGGCGGTGCCGGTGAAGAAGGCCTCGTCGGCCACGTAGACCTCGTCACGGGTGATGCGCTTCTCCACCACCGGAATGCCGAGTTCCCGGGCCAGGTCGATGACCGTGGAGCGGGTGATGCCGTCCAGCGCCGAGGTGAGATCCGGGGTGTAGATGGTGCCGTTGCGGACGAGGAAGATGTTCTCGCCGCTGCCTTCCATCACGAACCCCTCGTTGTCCAGCAGCAGGGCCTCGTCGTAGCCGCACTCCAGCGCCTCCTTCAGCGCCAGCATGGAGTTCATGTAGTTGCCGTTGGCCTTCGCCTTGCACATGGTGATGTTCACGTGATGGCGGGTGAAGGAGGAGACCTTGACCCGGATCCCCTTCTCCATGTTCTCCGCGCCCAGGTAGGAACCCCAGTCCCAGGCGGCCACCATGGTGTGCACGCGCAGGTTGTCGGCGCGCAGGCCCATGCCCTCGGAGCCGTAGAAGCACATGGGGCGGATGTAGGCGCTCTGCAGCCCGTTCTCGCGCACCACGGCGCGCTGGGCCGCGTTCACCGCCTCCTTGTCGAACTGCATGCGCATGCCGAGGATGTGGGCGGAGCTGAACAGCCGGTCGGTGTGATCCTCGAGCCGGAAGATCGCCGTGCCCTGTTCGGCCCTGTAGGCGCGCACGCCCTCGAACACGCCCATGCCGTAGTGCAGGGTGTGGGTCAGCACATGCACCCGGGCCTCGCGCCACGGCACCAGCTCGCCGTCCAGCCAGATGACGCCGTCACGGTCATCCATACTCATTCCACTGTTCTCCTCGTAGGTGCAGATTCATCTGCGCAGCGCTGCCGCCCCGGGCAGCCGCCGACCCATGCGCCCTTCACGTCTCCAGCTGCGCGGCCCAGATCCGGCGCACGGCCTGGCGGTAGTCGTTGAAAGCGCCCTCTTCCACCCGGGCGGGCTCCTGCTGCAGCGCGCAGCGGTGCACCACCTCGCGGTACGCCCGATAGGCGTCGGCCAGCAGTTCGGCGTCGGCGGGATCCATGAGGCCCGCCGCGGCGAGTCCCTCGAGGATGCGGATATTGTCGGGGTAACGCAGGAGTTCCGGGTGTTCGCTCGACCAGAGCAAGACCCCATATTGGACCATAAATTCAATGTCCGCGATACCACCCGGATCCTGCTTGAGGTCGAACCAGCCCGCCTCGCGGCTGCCCAGCGCCTCGCGCATGCGCTGGCGCATCTCCCGCACCTCGCGGGCCAGCGCCCCGCGCTCGCGCCGCCGACCCAGCACCGCGCGCCGGATCCCATCGAAGCGGGCGCCGAGGGCGGCGTCGCCGGCCACCGGCCGGGCCCGCACCAGCGCCTGGTGCTCCCAGGTCCAGGCGTCCTCGCGCTGGTACTCCGCGAACGCATCCAGCGAGCTCACCAGCAGGCCCGAGGCGCCGGAGGGCCGCAGGCGCATGTCCACCTCGTAGAGCACGCCCGCCGGGGTGAGGGTGTTGAGCACGTGGATGATGCGCTGGCCCAGGCGGGCGAAGAACACCCCGTTGGCCACCGTCCGCGGCCCGCCGGCGGTGTTGCCGTCGGGATCCCCCCCGTGCAGGAACACCAGGTCCAGGTCCGAGCCGTAGCCGAGCTCGATGCCGCCGAGCTTGCCGTAGGCGATGATGAGGAAGCCCGATTCGAGCGGCTGTCCATCGCTGCCGGTGGGCCGGCCATAGCGGAGCGCCATCTGGGACCAGGCCAGATCCAGCACCTGGCGCAACACCACCTCGGCAATCTCGGTCAGGTGATCGCTCACCTTCATCAGCGGCAGCGCACCCATCATGTCGGCGGCGGCCACCCGCAGCACCTGGGCCTGGCGGAAGTGGCGCAGGTGCTCCATCTGCTGCTCCAGGTCCTCCTCGGGGACCCGCAGCATCTGCTGGCGCAGCTCGTCCTCCAGCGCCGCGCCGCGGGGCGGGGCATACAGGGAGCGGGGGTCGAGCAGCTCGTCCAGCAGCAGCGGGTGGCGGGCCAGCTCGGTGGCGATCCAGGGGGAGGCGGCGCACAGGCGCACCAACTGCGACAGGGCCATGGGGTTTTCCACCAGCAGCGCCAGGTAGGCGCTGCGCCCGGCGACGGCCTCGAGGATGTCCAGCACGCGGAAAAAGGCCCGCGCCGGCGCCTCCAGCCCGCCCACCGCGCCGAGCAGCAGGGGCATGAGCCGATCCAGGCGCTCCCGGCCCTGGCGACCGAGCACGCGTGCCGTGGTGCCGCCGCGCAGCTGCTCCAGGCGCCGGTGCACCTCGGCGACGTCGTCCAGCCCCGCCCGGGCGAGAATCTCCTGGGCCTGCCCCGCATCGAAACGCCCCCGCCACACCGACTCCAGCTCGGCATGCCCTCCCGACTCCGCGGCCGGGGCCTCGGCCTGGGGCGCGGCGATGACCTGGTCGAAATGGGCGTGCACCGTCTCCATGTGCCCGTGCAGCGCCTCCAGGAATCCCTTCCAGTCGGCGTAGCCCATGCCGTGGGCAAGGCGCAGCCGACCGAGGTCGTCGTCGGGCAGACGCTGGGTCTGCTGGTCCTCCACCGCCTGCAGACGGTGCTCGACCCGGCGCAGGAAGACGTAGGCCGCGGCGAGTTCGCGGCTGACGAACTCCGGCAGGTAGCGGCGCTCGGCGAGCACCCGCAGGACCTGCAGGATGCGCCGCTCCTGCAGCCGGGTGTCGCGGCCGCCGCGGATCAGCTGGAAGGCCTGGCCGATGAACTCCACCTCGCGGATGCCGCCGGGCCCGGTCTTGACGTTGTCCTCGATCCCCTTGCGGCGCACCTCGCGGGCGATCATCTCCTTCATCTCGCGCAGGGACTCGAAGGCGCCGAAATCCAGGTAGCGGCGGTAGACGAAGGGCCGCAGGGCCGCCAGCAGCTCCCCGCCCCGGGCGCGGTCGCCGCCCACCACCCGGGCCTTGATCATGGCGTAGCGCTCCCACTCGCGCCCCTGTTCCTGGTAGTACTCCTCCAGGGCGTCGAAGCTCATGGCGAGCGGGCCGCTGCCGCCGAAGGGGCGCAGGCGCATGTCCACCCGGAACACGAAGCCGTCCCGGGTCTGGGCATCGAGCACTGCGATGAGGCGCCGGCCGAGGCGGATGAAGTACTCCTCGTTGGCCACGCGCGGACGCCGGCCCCGCGTCTCGCCATCCTCCGGGTAGGCGAAGATGAGATCCACGTCCGAGGAGAGGTTGAGCTCGCCGGCCCCGAGCTTGCCCATGCCGATGACCACCAGGGACTGGGGCGTTCCGTCCGCCCCGGCGGGCGTTCCGTACTCCTTGCGCTGCCAGGTGTCGAGCAACCCGAGCGCCCGGTCGATGCAGTGCTCCGCCAGCCGGCTCAGGTCGGTCATGGTCTCGTCGAGGCCGGACCAGCCGGCGAGATCGCGCCAGATGATGCGCATCATCTCGCGGCGGCGGAAGGTGCGCAGCAGCTGGGCGAGGTGGTCGTCGTTGAGCACTTTGCCGAGGTGACGGTCGAGGCGCGATAGCAGCTCCCCCGGCGCATCCGCGGCGAACAGGTCGCCGCTGGCCTGGAGCCCGGCCAGCAGGGCCGGCTCGCGCGCGCACCACTGGGCCACGTACTCGCTCCCGGCCCAGACCCGGCACAGCCCGCGGAGGAATTCCGGATGCCCCGCCACCGGCACCTGCTCGCGCTCCGCCGACTCCACATAGCGGGACCAGTGCCGTTCCACGGCGGGGCGCAGCGGTTCGGGCAGCTGCGCAAGCGCGCGCAGGAATGGGGGATGGGGCGCGTCGGTGGGCATGGGAGAGTCCTGTGTTTCCTTTTCGGGGACAGTTTACTTATTTCAGAACACCGTCAACTTGCCGACTTTCGGAGCGAACGCCTCGCTCGATGCGCACCGCCACACCTATCGGCGTGCCTCCCGCATCATACAGCGATAGACTCGACTTGCAGTCACGGACGACAGGAGGTCAACGATGGCCAGGATGGCCCGCTTGGTGGTTCCCCATTATCCACACCATGTCACCCAACGCGGCAACCGGCGGCAGCAAGTCTTCTTCAGCACGGCCGACTACAGACTTTACCTGGAGTTGCTGGCCAAGGCCTGCCGCGAGCAGCAGACCCGGGTCCTGGCATACTGCCTCATGCCCAACCATGTGCATCTGGTCATGGTACCTGATCGCGAGGATGGACTTCGCGCCGTGCTCGGGGAGGTCCACCGCCGCTATTCCCGCCACGTGAACCGGCGCGAGGACTGGCGCGGCCATCTCTGGCAGGAGCGCTTCTACTCATCGGTGATGGACGAGTGGCACCTCCTGGCAGCGATACGCTACGTCGAGCTGAACCCGGTTCGGGCCGGGCTGTGCGGGCAGGCGTGCGAGTGGCCCTGGTCGAGCGCTGCCGCCCACCTGGATGGGCGGGACGACGACCTGGTGAGCGTCGCCCCCATGCGAGAACGCATCTCCGACTGGGAGGGCTATCTGCAGGTGGACGTGGATACAACGGAAGGGGAAAGAATCCGGCGCCACGCCCGAAGCGGGCGCCCGCTGGGCAGCGACGAGTTCGTGGCCCAACTGGAGCGCCTGACCCGGCGGCGCCTCAGGCCGGCCCGGCGCGGACGGAAAGGGAGCGGGCTGGAACGTCGGGAGAGGGAGTTGAAATAAGTATACTGTCCCCGATAAACGACGCGCAAAAAACGGAGCCCCGCACAGGGCGGGGCTCCGGGTACTGCGGGCCGGTCGGTAAGGCGCCGGGCTTACATCATGCCCATGCCGCCCATGCCACCCATGCCGCCCATGCCGCCCATGTCGCCCATGTCGCCACCGCCGGCCTTCTCATCCTTCGGATGCTCGGCCACCATGCACTCGGTGGTGATCAGCAGGCCGGCCACGGAGGCGGCGTTCTGCAGCGCGGAACGGGTCACCTTGGCGGGATCCAGGATACCCATCTCCACCATGTCGCCGTACTCGCCGGTCTGGGCGTTGTAGCCGTAGTTGCCCTCGCCCTCGCGGACCTTGTTCATGACCACGGAACCCTCGGAGCCGGCGTTGGCCACGATCTGGCGCAGCGGCTCCTCCATGGCGCGGCGGGCGATGCTGATGCCCATGTCCTGGTCGTGGTTGTCACCCTGCAGGGCGCTGATGGCGGCCTGCACGCGGACCAGCGCCACGCCACCGCCGGGGACGACGCCCTCTTCCACCGCGGCACGGGTGGCATGCAGGGCGTCCTCGACGCGGGCCTTCTTCTCCTTCATTTCCATCTCGGTGGCGGCGCCCACCTTGATGACGGCCACACCGCCGGCCAGCTTCGCCACGCGCTCCTGGAGCTTCTCGCGGTCGTAGTCGGAGGAGGTCTCCTCGATCTGCTTGCGGATCTGCTCCACCCGGGCCTTGATGTCATCGGGGGAACCGGCGCCATCGATGATGGTGGTGTTCTCCTTGGTCACCTCGACCTTCTTGGCATGGCCCAGATCGTCCAGGGTCACCTTGTCCAGCGCCAGACCCACCTCCTCGGAGATGACGGTGCCGCCGGTGAGGATGGCGATATCCTGGAGCATGGCCTTGCGGCGATCGCCGAAGCCGGGGGCCTTGACGGCGCAGACCTTCACGATGCCGCGGATGGTGTTCACCACCAGGGTGGCCAGGGCCTCGCCCTCCACGTCCTCGGCGATGATCAGCAGCGGCTTGCCGGCCTTGGCCACGCCCTCGAGCACCGGCAGCAGTTCGCGGATGTTGGAGATCTTCTTGTCGTGCAGGAGGATGTAGCAGTCGTCCAGGATGGCGGCCATCTTCTCCTGGTTGTTGATGAAGTAGGGGGAGAGGTAGCCGCGGTCGAACTGCATGCCCTCCACCACGTCGAGCTCGTTCTCCAGACCGGAGCCGTCCTCGACGGTGATGACGCCTTCCTTGCCCACCTTCGCCATGGCGTCGGCGATGATGCGGCCCACCAGCTCGTCGGAGTTGGCGGAGATGGTGCCCACCTGGGCGATGGCCTTGTCGTCGGTGCAGGGCTTGGAGAGGTTCTTCAGCTCCGCCACGGCGCCGGCCACGGCCTTGTCGATGCCGCGCTTCAGATCCATCGGGTTCATGCCGGCGGCCACCGCCTTCATGCCCTCGCGCATGATGGCCTGGGCCAGCACGGTGGCGGTGGTGGTGCCGTCACCGGCCACGTCGGAGGTCTGGGACGCGACCTCCTTCACCATCTGCGCGCCCATGTTCTCGAACTTGTCCTTCAGCTCGATCTCCTTGGCGACGGAGACACCGTCCTTGGTGACGGTGGGGGCGCCGAAGGCCTTCTCCAGCACCACGTTGCGGCCCTTGGGGCCCAGGGTCACCTTCACGGCGTTGGCCAGGATGTTGACACCGGCAACCATGCGGTGGCGGGCGTCGTCACCGAACTTAACGTCTTTCGCAGCCATGCTATCGATACCTCTTTATCCGGAGTTCTCAGAAACAATCGGGGATTCGGTCGGGGCGGGGCTCAGCCCTCGATGACGCCCATGATGTCCTCTTCGCGCAACACGAGGACCTCATCGCCACCGATCTTGACCTCGGTGCCGGAATACTTGCCGAACAGGACCTTGTCGCCCACCTTCACATCCATGGGACGCACCTCGCCGCTGTCCAGGATGCGCCCCTTGCCCACCGCCAGCACCTCGCCCTGGATGGGCTTCTCGGTGGCGGAGTCGGGGATCACGATGCCGCCGGGGGTGGTGCGCTCCTCGGCCTGACGGCGGACGATCACGCGGTCATGCAACGGACGGATGTTCATTCAGTCTCTCCTAGTCTCAAGATGACAGCAGTTGTGACTGCCGCTTCCGACCCGGCGGGCCGGGGAACGGCGTTCATCAGTGGAATTGTTAGCACTCGCCTCAAGTGAGTGCTAATAATAGTCAGCGACCCGCCCGAGTCAAGCACTGGCGACGGGCTTTTCGCGGAAAGCGTCCACCGGCCGCCGGACAGGCCCGCGAACCTTCACTCGTCCTCGCGCCGGTACTCGCCCTCGATGGTGCGGGAGCCGTCTTCCGGGGCGCCGCCCTCCGCCCCCCCGCCGCCCGGCCGGCCATGCCCGGCCTGGAGCAGGATGCCCCGGCGCAGGACCCAGGCCGCCAGCAGGCGGCGCAGCGCGGGCACCAGCAGGGCGAAACCGAGGGCATCGGTGAAGAAGCCCGGGGTCAGCAGAAAGGCGCCGGCCAGGAGCAGCCCCACCCCCTCCACCATCTCCAGGGCGGGCAGCCGGCCGGCGTCCACGCTCTGCTGCACCCGCTGCAGGGTGGCCAGCCCCTGGCGCCGCAACAGCGCCACGCCGATGACCGCCGTGAGCACCACCAGGGCCACCGTGGGCAGGGCGCCGATGACGCCGCCGACACGGATCAGCAGCATCACCTCGAGCAGGGGAATGGCGAGGAAAAGCAACAGCAGCAGTGGAAAGGGTCGCATGGAGGTGTGGTCTGCTCCTGGTCAGCCGCGGGATGGTCCGAAGTGGACGTTGCGGACCGTGCCGGCCCGCTTCGGGTCTCCTAGCAGATGGGGGCGCCTTGGCCCGGAGACAAGGGTTGGGGTATCTTTCGCTTTCGCCGCCCGCCCGTGCGGAGGCCCGCCGGCGACCGGAGATGCCCGCGATGACCACACCCTACCGGATCGTGCTGTGTACCTGGCCCGCCGACCGCTCCCCCCTGGAACTGGCCGGCCGCCTGGTGGAGTCCGGCCTGGCCGCCTGCGTGAACGTGGTTCCGGGCATCACTTCGGTCTACCGCTGGCAGGATCGGGTGGCACAGGATGGTGAGCAGCTGCTGCTGATCAAGACCCGGGAAGACGCCATTCCGGGGCTTGAGAAGGCGATCCTCCACGCCCACCCCTACGAACTTCCGGAGCTTGTCGCGGTCGCTATCGAGAGTGGTCTCGAAGACTACCTGGACTGGATGGAGAAGAATATAAAGTGAGCATCAGGACTCTCATGCACCTGCTCGCGGCCCTGCTGCTGCCGGTCGCGCTGCCCGTGCACGCCCAGGGCGGGGGGGAGCCCCTGCAGCCGGAGGAGGCCTTCGCCCTGCAGGCGGACGCCGAGGACGCCGACACCCTGCGCCTGGACTGGACCGTCGCCGAGGACTACTACCTCTACCGGGACAAGTTCCGCATCCAGAGCGACACCCCCGGCATCACCCTGGGCCAGCCGGAGATCCCGGCGGGCAAGATCAAGCGCGACGAGTTCTTCGGCGACATCGCCATCCTGCGCGGCGCGGTCAGCGTGCGGGTGCCGCTGCTGCGCGCGGCCGACGCCCCCCGGACCCTGGCCCTCAAGGCCACTGCCCAGGGCTGCTGGGACGGCGGCATCTGCTACCCCCCCTATACCCATACCGTCAGCCTCGACCTGCCGCCCGCCACGCCGGCCGCGGCGGCGGAACCGTCCGCGCCCCCGCTGCAGAAGCTCGGCGAGCTGACCCGGAGCCTGGGCCTGGAGGCCGGCGGCGACGACGAGTTCCTCGATCCGGACGACGCCTTCATTCTCGACACCCGCGTCGAGGCCGACGGAACGGTGGTGGCCGACTGGGCCATCGCTCCCGGCTACTACCTCTACCGGGACAAGTTCAGCGCCGCGGTGAAGGGCGGCGAGGGCATCCGCGCCGGCGTCCTGGAGCTGCCGCCGGGCGAGGAGAAGGAGGACGAATTCTTCGGCCGCATCCGGGTCTTCCACGACCGGGTCGAGGCGCGCCTGCCACTCAGCCGGGCCGAAGGCGGCGCCGGCACGGTGGAACTCGCCCTCGGCTACCAGGGCTGCGCCGAGGCCGGCCTCTGCTACCCGCCCATCGTCAAGACCGTGAGCCTCGCGCTGCCCGAGGGCACGCCGAGCGCGGCGGCAGCGGCCACGGCGCCACCGGCCGCGGCGGCGGCGCAGCCGGTCTCCGAGCAGGACCGGCTGGCCCAGTCCATCGCCAGCGGCGGCTACCTGGTGACCATCGCCCTGTTCTTCGGAGCCGGGCTGCTGCTCTCCCTGACCCCGTGCGTATTCCCGATGATCCCCATCCTCTCCAGCATCATCGTGGGGCACGGACACAAGCTCACCACCCGCAAGGCCTTCACCCTGTCCCTGGTCTACGTGCTGGCCATGGCGGTGACCTATACCGTCGCCGGGGTCGTCGCCGCGCTGCTGGGCGAAAACCTGCAGGCGGCGTTCCAGAACCCGTGGGTGCTCGGCACCTTCAGCGTGGTGTTCGTCCTGCTGGCCCTGTCCATGTTCGGCTTCTACGAGCTGCAGCTGCCCTCCGCCCTGCAGAGCCGCATCACCGAGGTCAGCAACAAGCAGCAGGGGGGATCGCTGACCGGCGTGGCGGTGATGGGCTTCCTCTCGGCGCTCATCGTGGGGCCCTGCGTGGCCCCGCCGCTGATGGGCGCGCTCATCTATATCGGCCAGACCGGCGACGCCCTGCTCGGCGGCACGGCGCTGTTCGCCCTCAGCATGGGCATGGGCATGCCGCTGCTGGCCATCGGCACCTCCGCGGGCAAGATCCTGCCCCGGGCCGGCGCCTGGATGGATACGGTCAAGGCCGTGTTCGGCGTGCTGCTGCTGGCCGTGGCGGTGTGGATGCTGGAACGCATCCTCCCGGGCCAGGTGACCATGCTGCTGTGGGCGGGCCTGGCCATCGTCTCCGCCGTCTACATGGGCGTGCTGGAGCCGGTCCCCACCGAGTCGAGCGGCTGGCGCCGGCTGTGGAAGGGGCTCGGCGCGGTCCTCGCCGCCTGGGGCATCCTGCTGCTGGTGGGCGCATCCACCGGCAACACCGACCCGCTGGAGCCGCTGGCCAACCTCGGCCGGGGCGGCGGCTTCGCCCAGGCCGGAACGGCCGCCCCCGCCCACGGCCTCGAGTTCCGCCGCGTCAAGACGGTGACGGATCTCGACGCCCAGGTGGCGGCGGCGGCGGGCCGCGGCCAGCCGGTGATGCTCGACTTCTATGCCGACTGGTGCATCTCCTGCAAGGAGATGGAGAAATACACCTTCTCCGACGCCGGCGTGCAGCAGGCCCTCGCCGGGACCCTGCTGCTGCAGGCGGACGTGACGGCCAACGACGGGGAGGACAAGGCCCTGCTGAAGCGCTTCAGCCTGCTCGGGCCGCCCTCGATCCTGTTCTGGGGCCCCGACGGCGTGGAGCGGCCCGGCTACCGCGTGGTAGGCTACCTGCCCGCGGAGGAGTTCCGCCTCCACGTTGCAAACGCCATCGCCCCCTGATCCGGTAACCCAGCCTCATGATCCGCGCCTCCCGCCGCCTCTCCGCCCTGCTCCTGCTGACCGCCGTGCTGGCGCTGCCCGCCTGCGACAGCGGAACCTCCACCGTTCCGCAGCCCCGCGCCGGGACGGCCCCGGAGCTGCGGCCGGACTTCTCCCTGCCCGATGCCGACGGCACGCTGCACGCCGCCTCGGAATGGGACGGCCAGGTGCTGGTGGTGAACTTCTGGGCCACCTGGTGCCCGCCCTGCCGGCGCGAGATCCCCACCTTCATCGAACTGCAGCAGGAGTACGGCGCGCGCGGGCTGCAGTTCGTGGGCCTCGCCATGGACGAGGCCGGCCGGGTGCGGGATTTCGCCACCACCCTGGGCATCAACTACCCCCTCCTGGTGGGCGAACAGGCGGTGGTGGACGCCGCCCGCGCCTACGGCAACGAGGCCGGCCTGCTGCCCTACTCCGCCGTGGTGGACAGGGAGGGAAAGATAGTCTTCACCTGGGCCGGCGAGCTGACCCGCGAACAGGCCGAGGAGGTCATCCTGCCCCTGCTCTGAAGGGCGGCCGCCCGGCACCCCGGGCGGGCCCGCCGCCGTCCCGGGAGCCTGTCGCGCCACCCGCCCGACGCTGCACCGCAGCATCACACTGGCGCAAATCGACAGCTATCGGTCGCGAACCTGCGCGAACTCACACCGAACAGCTCTAATCTGGACAATCCCCCACCGGTCGTGCACAATTCGGGCCCGAACTCCCGTGCTGTGCCGAGGCCCCGGATCGCATCCGGCGCAACCGCATGGCACCGTTGAGGCCGTTCCACCGCACTCCGGGGTCCCGAGCGCATGGCGTACATCCTGGTTCTCCATGGACCGAATCTGAATCTCCTGGGCGACCGGGAACCCGGACACTACGGCCAGACCACCCTCGCGGAGATCGACGCGCGGCTGCACCGGCAGGCGGAGGCCGCCGGACACCGGATCGAGACCCTGCAGAGCAATGCCGAGCACGAACTGGTGGCGGCCATCCACAGGGCCGGACGCGACGGCGTCGACTTCATCCTGATCAATCCGGCCGCCTTCACCCACACCAGCGTCGCCCTGCGCGATGCGCTGCTCGGTGTCGGCATCCCCTTCGTCGAGGTGCACCTCTCCAACGTCCATGCACGCGAGGAGTTCCGTCGCCACTCCTACCTCTCGGACGTGGCCGTGGGCGTCATCAGCGGACTGGGTGCACATGGCTATGAACTCGCCCTGGAGGCCGCGCTGCGGCGCCTGGCCTGAGGGCTTCGAATCCAACCTGAACTCCGGGCGTACCCCAAACATGGATATACGCAAGATCAAGAAACTCATCGAACTGGTCGAGGAATCGGGAGTCTCCGAGCTGGAGATCCACGAGGGCGAAGAGTCGGTGCGCATCAGCCGCCATGCCCCGCAGGGCGTGTACCAGACCGTCCAGCAGGTGCCGGCCCCGGCACCCGTCCCGGCGGCGGCGCCCGCACCCGCCGCCGAACCGGCGATCCCCTCGGGGCACATCGTGAAATCCCCCATGGTGGGAACCTTCTACCGGGCCCCGAACCCGGGAGCGAAGCCCTTCGTGGAGATAGGCCAGACGGTCAAGGTGGGAGAGACCCTCTGCATCGTCGAGGCCATGAAGATGATGAACCAGATCGAGGCCGATCGTGCCGGTGCGATCAAGGCCATCCTGGTGGAGAACGGCGAGCCGGTGGAGTACGGCGAGCCTCTCTACGTCATCGAGTGACGCCCTCCGCGGGTTCCCAGGGTCGGGCGCACACCCGCGCCCCCAGCCAGCGCCACGAGTCGACACCATGCTGACAAAGGTTCTCATTGCCAATCGCGGCGAGATCGCCCTGCGCATCCTGCGCGCCTGCCGCGAACTCGGAATTAAGACGGTAGCCGTCCACTCCACCGTGGATCGGGATCTCAAACACGTGCGCCTGGCCGACGAATCGGTCTGCATCGGCCCGCCGCCATCCACCGAGAGCTACCTCAACATCCCCGCGCTCATCAGCGCCGCGGAAGTCACCGACTCGGTGGCCATCCATCCCGGCTACGGATTCCTCTCCGAGAACGCCGATTTCGCCGAGCAGGTGGAGCGCAGCGGCTTCGTCTTCATCGGCCCGCGGCCCGACACCATCCGCCTGATGGGCGACAAGGTTTCCGCCATTCGCGCCATGAAGGCCGCCGACGTGCCCTGCGTGCCGGGCTCCGACGGGCCGCTGGGCGAGGAGCCGGAGGAGAACCTGCGCCTGGCCCGCGTGATCGGCTACCCGGTCATCATCAAGGCCGCCGGCGGCGGCGGCGGGCGCGGCATGCGCGTGGTGCACTCCGACGCCACGCTGCTCAACGCCATATCGCTTACCCGCACCGAGGCGGGCGCGGCGTTCGGCAACAGCACCGTCTACATGGAGAAGTACCTGGATCACCCGCGGCACGTGGAGTTCCAGGTGCTCGCCGACGAGCACGGCAACGCCATCCACCTCGGTGAGCGCGACTGCTCCATGCAGCGCCGCCACCAGAAGGTCATCGAGGAGGCGCCGGCGCCGGGCATCACCGACGAGCAGCGTCACACCATCGGCGAGCGCTGCGCCGAGGCCTGCCGCCGCATCGGCTACCGCGGCGCCGGCACCTTCGAATTCCTGTTCCAGGACGGCGAGTTCTACTTCATCGAGATGAACACCCGCGTGCAGGTGGAGCATCCCGTCACCGAGATGATCACGGGCATCGACATCGTCAAGGAGCAGTTGCGCATCGCCGCCGGCGAGACGCTGCGTTTCCGCCAGGAGGAGGTGCGCTGGGACGGGCACGCGCTGGAGTGCCGCATCAACGCCGAGGATCCCGTCTCCTTCATGCCCTCCCCCGGCACCATCTCCATGTTCCATCCGCCCGGCGGCCCCGGCATCCGGCTCGACTCGCACATCTACGCCAGCTACATGGTGCCGCCCAACTACGACTCCATGATCGGCAAGCTGATTGCCCATGGCGAGACCCGGGAGGTGGCCATCGGGCGCATGCGCAACGCCCTGGACGAGATCATCATCGAGGGCATCAAGACCAACATCCCCCTGCACCAGGACCTGATGCGTGACGCCAACTTCGTCAAGGGCGGCACCGACATCCACTACCTGGAAAAGAAACTGGGTCTGTAGGAAGGCACAGGGGACGGATAGCGGGGAACAGGGGACAGGAACCCGCCCGTTATCCTTTATCCGTTATCCTTTATCCACCTATTTTTCATGCCCTGGCTGCAGCTGAAAATCGACACCGATTCCGAGCAGGCCGATCGCCTGAGCGCCCTGCTGGAAGCTGCCGGCGCGGAAGCCGTCACCCTCGAGGACGCCCGCGACCAGCCGCTCTACGAACCGCCCCCCGGCGCCACCCCGCTCTGGGCCGACACCCGGGTCGTGGGCCTGTTCCCCGCCGATGCGGACCGCGAGGCGATACTGGCGCTGCTGCGCGAGTCCCTCGGGGAGCTGCCGCCGCACCGTTTCCAGGCCCTGGAGGACCAGGACTGGACCCGCGCCTGGATGGACCGGTTCCAGCCCATGCGCTTCGGTGAGCGGCTCTGGATCTGCCCCAGCTGGTGCCCGCCGCCGGAGCCGGACGCGGTCAACATCCTCCTCGATCCCGGTCTGGCCTTCGGCACCGGCACCCACCCCACCACGGCCCTGTGCCTGGAATGGCTCGATGGCCATCCCCCCGCCGGCCAGCTGGTGGTGGACTACGGCTGCGGCTCGGGCATCCTGGCCATCGCCGCGGCGCTGCTCGGGGCGCGCCACCTGTGGGCGGTGGACAACGACCCCCAGGCCCTGGAGTCCTCCGCGGCGAACGCCGAGCGCAACGAGATCCCGGTGCGCAACTTCTACACGGCGCTGCCCGAGGACCTGCCGCCCCTGCAGGCCGATCTGCTGCTGGCCAACATCCTGGCCGAACCGCTCATCGGGCTGGCATCCCGGTTCGCCGGGATCGTGCGGCCGGGGGGGCGCGTCGTGCTCTCCGGCATCCTCCGCGAACAGGCCGACGCGGTCGGCGCCGCCTATGCCGCCTGGTTCGACATGGAGCCGCCCGTTGCGCGCGAGGAGTGGGTCCGCCTGGCCGGAACGCGGCGCGCCTGACTCCCGTCCCGGGCCCGGCAGGGGCTTTCCTGCCGGTGGCTGTGGCATTTATTGACAGATTCCCGCGCGGTTTTGGTCTTTACTATTCTGTAAAACCGCCCTGCCGTGCCCGGGGCGGCCGGCGTCATCCGGGCCCCATGCTGGACCATTGAATCGCCATGCTCACCCGCTGCCCACAATGCGAAACCGTCTTCCGCCTCCGCCCCGAACAGCTGGAGCCGGCCGGGGGGCTGGTCCGCTGCGGCAACTGCCGGAACGTCTTCGATGCCGCCGCCGAACTGATTGCTGAACCCGATGCGCCCACTGCGTCCGATGCCTCCATAGCGGACGCCGGCATGCCGCCGGAGAGCGGGCCCGGGTCCCTGCCCGCGCCGGAGGCCGGGCCGGACGCGGGCGAGGATGTCTGGCAGGCGCCCCGCACCCGCTCCGCATCGCTGGCACCGCTGGCCTGGGCTGCGGGCACCCTGGTCCTGCTGCTGGTCCTGCTGCTGCAGTACGCCCACTTCCGCCCCGAGGCGTTCAACGCCTATCCCGAGATCCGTCCCCTGCTGGTGCGCCTGTGCGCCACCACGGGCTGCACCGTGCCGCCCCTGCGCGCCCCCGACCGCATCCGGCTGCAGGCGCGCGATGTGCGCACTGACCCCGGGCAGCCGGGGCGACTGCTGGCCAACGCGATCCTGGTCAACGAGGCCGGCTACTCCCAACCGTATCCCGAACTGGAGCTCACCCTGACCACGACCGAGGGCGCGGTGAAGGGCATGCGCGTCTTCACGCCGGCGGAGTACCTGCCCGACGTCCGGGACGTGAAGCGGCTGATGCCGCCCGACACACCGGTGCACGCCCGCCTCGAACTGGCCGACCCGGGAAATGTGACGGGTTATACGTTCCGGTTCCGCTGAGCGGCGCAGTCTTATGGGCGACGGTCGCAACCGCACTTTAACCCGCACCGGCGAGCGGTTAACATGAGCGGCCTGTCTTCCCGAAACTGGACTGGTGGTGAAGAATCCCGGAGCGCAGAGTCCGCCACCACCGCCAACGGCACCGTGACCATGAACATCGGCCCCTACCGGCTCCCGAACAACCTCGTGCTCGCCCCCATGGCGGGCGTGACCGACCGGCCGTTCCGGCAGCTGTGCCGGCGCCACGGCGCGGGCCTGGCCGTATCGGAGATGGTCAGCTCGAACGCCCTGCTCTGGGGCAGCGAGAAGACCCGCCGCCGGACCGACCATGCGGGCGAGGCCGAACCGCGCTCGGTACAGATCATGGGCGCCGATCCAGCCATGATGGCCGAGGCGGCCCGCTACAACGCCGACCAGGGCGCCCAGATCATCGACATCAACATGGGCTGTCCGGCCAAGAAGGTCTGCAACGTGGCGGCCGGCTCCGCGCTGCTGCGCGACGAGCCCCTGGTGGCCCGCATCCTGGAGGCGGTGGTGACGGCGGTGGCGGTCCCGGTCACCCTCAAGATCCGCACCGGCTGGGACCATGACCACCGCAACGGGGTGCGCATCGCCCGCCTCGCGCAGGCCTGCGGTATCCAGGCCCTGGCGGTACACGGGCGGACCCGGGCCGACGGCTACCGCGGCGAGGCGGAGTACGACACCATCCGCGCCATCAAGGCCGAGGTCTCCATACCCGTCATCGCCAACGGGGACATCCGCACTCCGCGGCGGGCCCGCGAGGTACTGGAGCATACGGGTGCCGACGCCATCATGATCGGACGCGCGGCCCAGGGCCGGCCGTGGATTTTCCGGGAAGTGGCCCATTACCTGGCCACCGGGCAGGAACTGCCGGCGCCCCCCGCCGCCGAGGTTCACGCCCTGGTGCGGGAGCACCTGGAGGCGATCTACGCCTTCTATGGCGAGCGCACTGGCCTGCTCATGGCCCGCAAGCACGTATCCTGGTATACCAGGGGCCTGGCCGGCGGCGCGGCGTTCCGGGAGTGGTTCAACCGGCTTGCGGGCATCGAAGAGCAGCGGACCCACATCGAGTCATTCTTCGGGGAACTGGAACTGAAACGGACGAGGTCGATGGCGGCATGAACGCAGTGGTGGACGCCGGCAAGGCGACAGTGACCAAGCTGAAGGTGGAAAGGGAAAGCCGCGGGGAACCGCTCGGTGACTGCGTGCGCGAGGCACTCGAGAATTTCTTCGCCCACCTCGACGGACATCCCGCGAGCGATCTCTACCGCATGGTGATAGGCGAGGTGGAGAAGCCGCTGCTGGAAACCGTCATGCGCCACGCCGGCGGCAACCAGACCCGCGCCGCCGAAATGCTCGGCCTGAACCGCGGCACCCTGCGCAAGAAGCTCAAGCAGTACGACATCGAGTGAGGCGTGAGGTGTAAGGAGTGAGGCGTGGGCGCGGGGTTGCTTGCGCCGTTGCCCGTCACCCACACCATTCCTGACACCTCCCGTCGCCTGTCACCTATTACCTGTCGCCCGTAGTCCCTCACGCTTCACCCCTCACGCTTCACCCCTCACGCTTCACCCCTCACCCCTCACCCCTCACCCCTCACCCCTCACCCCTCACCCCTCACTTAATGGGGTATAATCCGCGCTCGTCACCTGTCCCTGGCCACCTATTCGACAACGGTTCGCCCTATGCCCACCCAGACTGATTCAACTCCCATCCGCCGCGCGCTCATCAGTGTCTCCGACAAGACCGGCGTGGTCGATTTCGCCCGCCGCCTGCAGGAGCGCGGCGTGGAGATTCTCTCCACCGGCGGCACCGCCCGGCTGCTGGCCGAGAACGGCATTCCCGTGGTGGAGGTCTCCGACCACACCGGCTTCCCGGAGATGATGGACGGCCGGGTGAAAACCCTGCATCCGAAGGTCCACGGCGGCATTCTCGGCCGTCGCGGCGTGGACGAGGCGGTGATGGAGCAGCACGGCATCCCCCCCATCGACCTGGTGGCGGTCAACCTCTACCCGTTCGAGCAGACGGTGGCCAGGCCCGGCTGCGATCTGCCCACCGCCATCGAGAACATCGACATCGGCGGGCCCACCATGCTGCGCGCAGCGGCCAAGAACCACGCGGCGGTGACCGTGGTGGTGGATGCCGCCGACTACGATCGCGTGCTGGAGGAGATGGGCGCGAACGACGGCGCGGTCAGCTCCGCCACCCGCTTCGACCTGGCGGTGAAGACCTTCGAGCACACCGCCGCCTACGACGGGGCCATCGCCAACTACCTGGGGACAATCGGGGCCGACGGTGGCAGGAGCGCCTTCCCGCGGACCTTCAACCTGCAGGTGCGGCAGGTGCAGACCATGCGCTACGGCGAGAACCCCCATCAGCAGGCCGCCTTCTTCGTGGAGCGCGATGCGCCGGGCGGCTCCATCGCCCGCGCCCGCCAGCTGCAGGGCAAGGAGCTCAGCTACAACAACATCGCCGACACCGACGCGGCCCTGGAGTGCGTCAAGCAGTTCGACGGGGACCCGGCCTGCGTCATCGTCAAGCACGCCAATCCCTGCGGCGTGGCCCTGGGCGGCAGCCTGCTCGAGGCCTACGACCGCGCCTACGCCACCGACCCGGAGTCGGCCTTCGGCGGCATCATCGCCTTCAACGGGGAGCTGGACGCCGCCACCGCGCAGACCATCGTGGAGCGCCAGTTCGTCGAGGTCATCATCGCCCCCCGCGTCTCGGCCGAGGCCGTGGCGGCAGTGGCGGCGAAGAAGAACGTGCGCCTGCTGGAGTGCGGCGACTGGAGCGCCGCCACCGGGCGCCGGCTCGACTTCAAGCGGGTCAACGGCGGGCTGCTGGTGCAGGACGCCGATGCCGGGCTCCACAACGAGCTGCGGGTGGTGAGCGAGCGCCAGCCGAGCGAGGCGGAGTTGCGCGACCTGCTCTTCAGCTGGCGGGTGGCCAAGTACGTCAAGTCCAACGCCATCGTCTACGGGCGCGACAGCCGGACCATCGGTGTCGGCGCCGGGCAGATGAGCCGGGTCAACTCCGCCCGCATCGCCGCCATCAAGGCCGAGCACGCGGGGCTCGAGGTGAAGGGTTCGGTCATGGCCTCCGACGCCTTCTTCCCCTTCCGCGACGGCATCGACAGCGCCGCCGCGGCCGGCATCGCCGCGGTCATCCAGCCCGGCGGCTCCATGCGCGACGAGGAGGTCATCGCCGCCGCCGACGAGCACGGCATGGCCATGGTCTTCACCGGCATGCGCCACTTCCGGCACTGAGGCAACAGCTGCGGGAACCATTCAACGCGAAGACGCAAAGACGCGAAGGAACGGGGAAGGCGAAGGCAATTTGGCGTGGCGCCCCCACCAGGCATAAGACATGGGCCGCGCCCCCTTACCTCGCATCCCCTTGGCGTCTTGGCGTCTTGGCGTTCAATCCCTGTAATCAGGAGATACTCTGATGAAGGTACTGATTATCGGCGGCGGCGGGCGCGAGCATGCGCTGGCCTGGAAGGTGGCCCAGTCGGAGCGGGTGGAGCAGGTGCTGGTGGCGCCGGGCAACGCCGGCACGGCGCGGGAAGCCAAGACGGAGAACGTGCCGGTCGCGGTGGATGACATCGCGGGACTGGTGAGCCTGGCCCGCAACCGCGGCGTGGAGCTGACCATCGTCGGCCCCGAGGCGCCGCTGGTGCTGGGGGTGGTGGACGCCTTCCGCGCCGCTGGCCTGGCCATCTACGGACCCGGCCAGGCGGCGGCCGAGCTGGAGGGATCCAAGGCCTTCACCAAGGACTTCCTGGCCCGCCACCGGATCCCCACCGCCGCCTACGGCAACTTCACCGACGTGGACGAGGCCGTCGCCTACATCCGCGCCCGGGGCGCACCCATCGTGGTGAAGGCCGACGGCCTCGCCGCGGGCAAGGGGGTCATCCTGGCCCAGACCGAGGCCGAAGCCGAGGCGGCGGTGCGGGACATGCTCGCGGGCAACGCCTTCGGCGAAGCCGGTCACCGGGTGGTGGTGGAGGAGTTCCTCACCGGCGAGGAGGCGAGCTTCATCGTCATGGTGGACGGCGAACACATCCTGCCCATGGCCACCTCCCAGGACCACAAGGCCCGCGACGACGGCGACCGCGGGCCCAACACCGGCGGGATGGGTGCCTACTCTCCCGCCCCGGTGGTCACCGCGGAGATCTGGGAACGGGCCATGCGCGAGGTCATCGAGCCCACCGTCCGCGGCATGGCCGCCGAGGGCCGGCCCTACACGGGCTTCCTCTACGCCGGGCTGATGATTGCGGCCGACGGCACCCCCAGGGTGCTGGAGTACAACTGCCGCTTCGGCGATCCGGAGACCCAGCCCATCATGATGCGCCTGCGCTCGGACCTGGTCAGCCTGGTGGAGGCCGCGGTGGCCGGCCGGCTGCACGAGGTGGAGGCGGCCTGGGATCCCCGCGCCGCCCTGGGCGTGGTCATGGCCGCCGGCGGCTACCCCGCCGAGTACCGCAAGGGCGATGTCATCCACGGCATCGAGGCGGCCGACAGCGCCGACACCAAGGTCTTCCACGCCGGTACTGCGCTGCACAACGAGGCGGTGGTCACCCACGGGGGCCGGGTGCTGTGCGTCACGGCGCTGGGCGACACGGTGCGGGCGGCACAGCAGCGCGCCTACGCCGGGGTCGCCGCCATCCACTGGGAGGACGCCTACTACCGCCGCGATATCGGCTACCGGGCGGTGGCGCGGGAAACCGCCGCGGGTTGAGGCACGGTTCACACACTGAAAGCTGCAGGCCGCGACGGGGCGGACTATGCTTTTCTGCAGCCCCTGGCAATTCAGGTTCGGCGGCAGATGGTTGGCCCCCAACAACGACAACAGGCCCGACGCGATGACAACTCCAGAACGGAGTCGCCTATTTCCCGATGCCCCCGTCATCCGCTTCCGCGATCCCTTCGCCGCTCTCCTGGGTATCGGCGAGGACGACGGAATCCTGACCTTTACCTTCGATGACGTGGTCAAGCTCGCCGGCCACTACGGCCCCACCGTGGCGGGGGCGTTCCTGGTGGTCAAGCGCGCCGTCGAACTGCTCTACGGCGCAACCGTGCCCGAGCGTGGGCAGCTGCGCATCACCATCGCCGGCACCGAGGATCAGGGCATCAACGGACCCATGAGCCAGATCTTCACCCTGATCACCGGCTCCGCCGGCGACAACGGCTTCCAGGGACTGCACGGCCGCTACATCCGCCGCGGCCTGCTCAGCTTCGACGGCGTGGCCATCTTCGGTCCGGGCTCGTTCACCTTCGAGCGGCTGGACACGGGGCAGACGGTCACCCTGAGCTACGATCCCACTCCCATTCCCGCGGATCCGGCTACCGGCGAGGATTTGCTCTCCCTGCTCTACGGCGACGAGAACGAGGAGGTGCTCGCCCGCTTCCGCCACAACTGGCACGAGCGCATCCGCAGACTCCTCACCGACGGCGGCGAGATGACGGTCCGGGAACTGGATCGTCCTTCCGCATGAGCCGGCCCGGCAGCATCGATCGAGCGCCGCGGCCGACGCGCAGGCTGTTCACCGACCTGGCCCGGTGGATGGTGGGGCTGGGCCTCCTGGCGGGGATCGCCTTTCCCTTCCTGGCCACCCTCCTCGGCCTGCCTCCGGAAGAGGTCTACACCCCCCGCTTCTTCGGCGCCACCCTGCTGGCCGGCCTGGCGGTCGGCCTGGCCAACTACGGCCTGGCCCGGGGAGTGGTGCGCCCCCGGCTGCGGCTCCTCTCCGGGCGCATGCACCAGGTGGCCGAGTCCATCGGTTCGGCCACCTACAGTGACGACTGGAGCCGCTGCCGCCCCGAGACCTGCAGCGTTCCGGTGGACTCCCAGGACGAACTCGGTGAAAGCGCGGCCGCGTTCAACCGCCTGGTGGGGGCGCTCATGAATGCCCACGAGGTGGAGGACGCGGTGCGGGACTTCTCCCGGGAGCTCTCCGGCCAGCTCGAGCTCGCTCCCCTGGCGGCGCGGGCCCTGACCCAGCTGCTGAACCATACCGGCGCCCAGGCCGGCGCGGTGCTGGTGGAACAGGGCGGCGAGCTCAATGTCATCGCCGGCCACGGGCTGGAGGATCGCGAGCGGCTGCGCCACAGCGATCATGTCCGCGAGGCGCTGCGCAGCCAGGCGCTGCGGCGCCTGGAGCTGCCCGAGGACATCGTCATCGAGGCGTTGGTGGGCAATCTGCGTCCCCGTGAAGTGGTGGTCGTACCCATCGTCTACCAGTCGGTCAACCTCGGCGTGGTGGTCCTGGCCAGCACCCGTCCCCTGACGGGCGAACGCCTGCGGCTGCTGGAACTGTTCCAGCGCAGCTTCGGCCTGGCCCTGCACAATGCCGTCACCTACGATCACCTGGAGCGACTGGCGGCCCTGGATCCCCTCACCGGCGCCTACAACCGCCGCTTCGGGCTGGGGCGCCTGCACGAGGAGTACCAGCGGTCCGCGCGCACCCGCGCGCCGCTGGGCGTGCTGATGCTGGACATCGATCACTTCAAGGCGGTCAACGACACCTACGGCCACCTGGTGGGCGATCGGGTCATCGCCAGCACCGCGAACGCCATCCGCCGCTGTCTGCGCGAAGGCGACGTGCTGGTGCGCTACGGCGGCGAGGAGTTCCTGGTGCTGCTGCCGGGCGCCGGCTGCGTCGATGCCCAGCGGGTGGCCGAGCGCATCCGCCACGCGTGCACGGAAACCCCGGTACGCGACGGCGAACAGACCATTCAGGTCACCATCAGCGGCGGCTATACCGCCTTCCCGGAGCAGGATGCCGGGGACGAGGATGCCCTCATCCGCAGCGCCGACACCGCCCTCTACGCCGCCAAGGCGGGCGGGCGCAACCGGATTGCCGCGGGCGAATGCCCCCCATCGCAGTCCCGTGAACCTCTCGCGCAAGGACGATCCGGCGCCTGATCCCGAGACTCACGGCGTAGCCGGGCGCGGGCCCGCACCCACCCTTCCGGGCCGGCGCGGCCGTGACAACGACATCCGGGACTGGCAGCATGGCATCCTTACCACCCCGCACCCGCACCCGCCATGTCGCTCGAACTCCCCGCCACCCTCGCCCTCGCCGCCCTGCTGCTGGCCGGGGTGCTGCTCGTCGCGGCGCTGCACAGCTGGCGCCGCCGCCGCTGGCTGCAGGGCGGACGCCGCGGCATGGGCGGTCTGCTCCTGCTGGGGTTGGCGCTGCTGACCGGTTCGGTGGCGGCCAACCTGCACACCTACAGCCGCCTCACCGCCGAGCGGCCGGTGGCTACCCTCGCCTTCGCCGCCACCGGACCGGCACGCTTCGAGGCCCTGCTCACACTTCCAGGAGGCGACAGCGCCGTCTACCCCCTGGAAGGCGACGAGTGGCAGCTGGACGCCCGGGTATTGACCTGGCGCGGGCCCGCACGGCTGTTCGGCCTGGACAACCTCTACCGCCTGGAGCGCCTCAGCGGCCGCTGGCGGGACCCGGACCGGGAACGCACCGGTCCCCGCAGCGTCCACTCCCTCGCCGAGGCCGCCGGGCTCGATCTCTGGGCCCTGGCCCGGGAGCACGGACGCTGGCTGCCCTGGGTGGATGCGGTCTACGGCAGCGCCGCCTACCTGCCCCTCAGCGACGGCGCCCGCTACGCGGTGGTCCTCGGCCCCAGCGGCCTCCTCGCCCGCCCCCTCGACCCCGCCGCCGAGACGGCCGTGCGGGGCTGGCGCTCCGACTGAACCTGTTGGTTTTATCCGCAGATTACGCCGATTACACGGATTGATTCCGCTCTGGTCAGAGTCGGTGCAAGGGCCTTATCTCGTTCACTCTCCGCCGTCCGGATTCTGTGCCGTCAAGGATGACGGCTGAGTGCGCAACAGATGCACCAATACATTCTGCGTAATCTGCGTAATCTGCGGATAAATAAAAGCCGAACGATCCGGGCAGAGCAACAGCGGTGGTATGATCGGCGCCTCTCCCGGAACGACGGTCGCCGTCCATGTCCTCCACTCCGATGCGTGACATTCCCCGCGTGGGCTTCGTCAGCCTGGGCTGTCCCAAGGCCCTGGTGGACTCCGAGCACATCCTGACCCGGCTGCGGGCCGAGGGTTACCACGTGGCGCCCGACTACCACAGCGCGGATCTCGTGGTGGTGAATACCTGCGGATTCATCGACGCGGCGGTGGAGGAGTCCCTGGACGCCATCGGCGAGGCCCTGGCCGAGAACGGCCGGGTCATCGTCACCGGCTGCCTGGGCGCGAAGGGCGACACGGTGCTGGCGCACCATCCCCAGGTGCTGGCGGTGACCGGGCCGCACGCCGCGGCCGAGGTGATGGAACACATCCACGATCACCTGCCGCCGCCGGCGGATCCCTACACCAGCCTGATACCGCCCCAGGGGCTGAAGCTCACGCCGCGCCACTACGCCTACCTGAAGATCTCCGAGGGCTGCAACCACCGCTGCACCTTCTGCATCATCCCCGGGCTGCGCGGCGACCTGGTGAGCCGACCCGCGGGCGAGGTCCTCGGCGAGGCGGAGCACCTGGTGGCCGCCGGGGTGCGGGAGCTCAATGTCATCTCCCAGGACACCAGCGCCTACGGCCTCGACCTGAAGTACCGCACCAGCTTCTGGAACGGCCGCCCGGTGAAGACCCGGATCACCGAGCTGGCCCGCGCGCTGGGCGGTCTCGGCGCCTGGGTCCGGCTGCTCTACGTCTATCCCTACCCCCACGTGGACGAGCTCATCCCGCTGATGGCCGAGGGGCATATCCTCCCCTACCTGGACATGCCCCTGCAGCATGCCAGCCCGTGCATCCTGCGGCTGATGAAGCGCCCGGCCCACGCCGAGAACGCCCTGGCGCGGATCCGGGCCTGGCGGGAAACCTGCCCCGGGCTGACCCTGCGCAGCACCTTCATCGCCGGCTTCCCCGGCGAGACGGAGGAGGACTTTCGGCAACTGCTCGAATTCCTCGAAGCCGCGGAGCTCGACCGGGTGGGCTGCTTCACCTACTCGCCGGTGGAGGGGGCGGCGGCGAACGCCCTGCCCGATCCCGTCCCCGAGGAGGTGAAGGCCGAGCGCCGCGATCGGCTCATGGAGCTGCAGGCCGGGATCAGCGCCCGGCGCCTGGCGCGCCGCCTCGGCCAGCGCATCGAGGTGCTGGTGGACGCGGTCACCGAGGATGGCGCCGTGGCCCGCAACGCCGCCGACGCGCCCGAAATCGACGGCGTGGTCCTGGTGGAGGACGGCCACGGACTGGAGCCCGGCGCCCGGGTGGAGGTGACCGTCACCGACACCGGCGAATACGACCTCTGGGCGCGGCTCGACCCCGACGCCGCGTGAACCGAGACCGGCAGGGATTCACCACGAAGGCGCGAAGGACACGAAGAAAGACAAAGACGAATAAACCGCAGATTACGTGGATTTACGCAGATTGACCCTGCCAAGAGGAGGGGCCCGTTGACCATCCCGGCGTAAGGCCAAACCTGCAGGGACGAACCCGCCGGGCGCCGGAGTGCAAATGGGTTACAGGAAGTAATCAGCGTCAATCAACGTAATCTGCGGTTAAACAGTCTTTAAAGTCTTTTCTTCGTGTCCTTCGCGCCTTCGTGGTGAAAATTCTGGAACCCCGCACCCGCGGGCCATAAGCAAAGACTATCGCTCCGCCCGGAGATTTATTGGCAATCCACCGGGGCGGGCGGCATACTGATTTCCACCTAAAATCGTGGCGTCATCGTAACCTGTTGATGACAAAGAATTTTAACAGACATTGAGGGAGGGGGAGATGTCCGAGAAGCACCCCATTATCGCGATTACCGGTTCTTCCGGCGCCGGCACCAGTACGGTCAAGACCGCATTCGAGCACATGTTCTTCCGCGCGAACCTGAAATCCGCGGTGGTGGAGGGCGACTCCTATCACCGCTTCAACCGCGCGGAGATGAAGGCGGCCGTGGCCAAGGCCGAAGCGGAGGGCGGCAGCCTCAGCCACTTCGGCCCGGAGGCCAATGTCTTCGACAAGCTCGAGGAGCTGTTCCAGACCTATGGCGAAACCGGTACCGGCCAGCGTCGCTACTACCTCCACAACGAGGACGAGGCCGATCAGCACAACGCCCGCCTCGGCACCAGCTGCAAGTCCGGCGAGTTCACCCCCTGGGAGGACATCGAGCCGAATACCGATCTCCTCTTCTACGAGGGACTGCACGGCCTGGTGAAGGATGGCGACGTGGACGTCTCCCGCCACGTGGACCTGGGCGTGGGCGTGGTGCCCATCGTCAACCTGGAGTGGATCCAGAAGATTCACCGCGACGCCAAGGAGCGGGGCTACTCCGCCGAGGCCATCGTGGACACCATCCTGCGGCGCATGCCCGACTACGTGAACTACATCACCCCGCAGTTCTCGCGCACCCACGTGAACTTCCAGCGCGTGCCCACGGTGGACACCTCCAACCCGTTCATCGCCCGCGACATTCCCACGCCGGACGAGAGCTTCGTGATCATCCGCTTCCGGGACCCCAAGGGCGTGGACTTCCCCTACTTCCTGAGCATGGTCCACGACTCCTTCATGTCCCGCCGCAACACCCTGGTGGTGCCGGGCGGCAAGATGGGGTTCGCCATGGAGGTCATCCTCGAGCCCATCGTCCACGACCTCGTGGAGAAGAGCCAGAAGGCCCGCGGCTGATGCCGGTACCGGTCCCCGGCCACCCCGGCCGGGGATCTTCCCTCCCGGGACGACAGGATTTCAAAGACTGTTTTAACCGCAGATTACGCCGATTTGCGCAGATTATCCGGTGCTCCGTCTACAGGCCGATGAACAGCCAGGCTCCAGCGTAGAGGCATAGATCCTCCGATAACAGCGTCTCGGTAAACATGGATACATGACAACGGGCCATGAAAGCCACGCCAGTCATGTTCCTTGTCCCAATCTGCGTAAATCAGCGTAATCTGCGGTTAATAGCGCTTTTCGCCTTTCATCATCCAGTCCCAATCCACCGAGGCTTTTTCCAACCGGTTCACAATGCCCACGCGGCGGGTAGAATGGGCGGCTGGTTCCCCTGACAGGCTACGGAGCACGCCCCATGGATTGCATCTTCTGCAAGATCGCCGCCGGAGAGATCCCCGCCGAGAAGGTCTACGAGGACGACCACGTCCTGGCCTTCCACGACATCAACCCCCAGGCCCCGCTGCACGTGGTGATCATCCCCAGGCGCCACATCGCCACCATCAACGACATCGGCGAGGCGGACACCGACCTGATGGGCCGGCTGCTCCAGGCCGCGAAGGCCATCGCCGCCCGGGAAGGGGTGGCCGGGGACGGCTACCGGCTGGTGGTGAACGTCAACCGCGGCGGCGGCCAGGTGGTGTTCCACATCCACATGCACCTGATGGCCAAGCGCCCCTTCGGCTGGCCCGCCGGCTGAGCGATTCAACCCACGGAAGAGAAAAGACAGTTAATAGACAGGATTCACAGGATTCACAGGATATGGAGAGCCAGCCTCTCGACCGGTCCGACATCTATTGCGCGGTGCGTCGAGTGCAGGACTGTCCGCGTGAAGGCAATCACCGGAAAATCCCGTCAATCCTGTAAATCCTGTCTATTCAAGCCGAACTTGGTCACAAGGTCTTGATGAAGACCTTGGAGTTGCGCTTGTAGTTGTAGAGCGCCTGGCGGCTCATGGGCAGATCGCCGAGGGAACTCGGCTCGAAGCCGCGCTCCTGGAACCAGTGCGCTGTGCGGGTGGTGAGCACGAACAGCCGCCGTACGCCCTGGGCCCGGGCCTGGCGCTCGGTGCTGTGGAGCAGTTCGTCGCCACGGCCGCCCCCACGGTAGTCGGGATGCACGGCGAGGCAGGCCAGTTCCCCCAGCCCCTCCTCCGGAAAGGCGTAGAGGGCCGCGCAGCCCACCACCATCCCGTCGCGCTCGGCGACGGTGAAGTGATCGATCTCCATCTCCAGCAGCTCGCGCGAGCGCCGCACCAGCACACCGCTCTCCTCCAGCGGCCGCAGCAGCTCGATGAGTCCGCCCACGTCGTCGATGTTCGCCCGCCGCAGGGCGTCGTAGGAGTCGGAGTTGATGAGGGTCCCCACACCGTCGCGGGTGAACAGCTCCCGCAGCAGGGCCCCGTCGATGCGCCGGCTGATGAGGTGGCTGCGGCGCACGCCCGAGCGGCAGGCGTAGATGCCCCCCACCACCGCCCGGGCCACATCCTCGGGCAGTTCGCGGCCGCTCTCCAGCACCCGCTCCGCCTGGGCGGGAGAGAGCTCCCGCACCACCGCGCCCGCCTGGTCCAGCAGCCCCTCGCTCTCCACCAGGCACAGCAGCTTGTCCGCCTTCAGCTCCACCGCCACCGCCGTGGCCACATCCTCGGCGCTCAGGTTGAACACCTCGCCGGTGGGCGAATAGCCGAGCGGCGAAAGCAGCGCGATGGCGTTCTCGGCAAGAATGCGTTCGATGGCGCGCACGTCCACCCGGCGCACCTCGCCGGTGTGGGCATAGTCGACGCCGTTGCGCACGCCCAGCGGCCGCGCGGTGACAAAATTGCCCGATGCGACCCGGATGCCGGCCCCGGCCATGGGCGAGTTGGCCAGCCCCATGGAGAGCAGCGCCTCGATCTCCACCCGCACGGTCCCCGCCGCTTCCTTCACCCCCACCAGGGCCTCGGCGCTGGTGACCCGCAGCCCGTCCCGGTACTGGATCTCGGTGCCGCGGGCGCGCAGGCGCTCCTCGATCTGGGGCCGCGCCCCGTGCACCAGCACCAGGCGCACGCCGAGGGAGTTGAGCAGGGCGATATCGTGGATGAGGGCGGGAAAGTTGGGATCGGCCACCGCCTCACCGCCGAACAGCACCACGAAGGTCCGGCCGCGGTGGGCGTGGATATAGGGAGCCGAGCTCCTGAAGCTCTCCACGAAGGAGTTGCCGGACTGCCGGTCGTTCAAGGTGGGTCCTCGCTGGTTCCGCTGAATGGCCTGTGGGGATTCTAACGCATCAGGGGAGGCCGTGAGGAAATGCGGTGGTTCCGTGTTCCGTGTTCCGTGTTCCGTGTTCCGTGTTCCGTGTTCCGTGTTCCGTGTTCCGTGTTCCGTGTTCCGTGTTCCGTGTTCCGTGTTCCGT